>NZ_JBNNTG010000019.1:0-60715 GCF_050278525.1 Peribacillus sp. NPDC096540
CCATAAGGCTTCTAACCGTAGGAACTACGGGAGTAGCCTAATTAAAAATTGGCCGATAGGCTAATGTTCTTAGGAATCCCCCACTTCAATCAGACGGTCGATTAGTGGTGGGTAGTTCAATTTCGGCATTGTGTTAAGTGTTTATCGAAAAAAGGATGTAATTTGCACGGTTCAATCTTAATTTAGTTTTAAATATTTGTTTAATTTTCATTTTGTGAGATATGATAAAGGGATATAAAAGGAGGTCATCAACATGGTGGATATCCAAAAAGGTGAAGGTTCTTTTTTTGTCGAAGAATCTGGCGAGAAATTGGCGGAAATTACGTTCTATAAATCAGGTGATAATGAAATCACGGTAGACCATACCGTTGTGTCTGACAAGCTTCGCGGGCAGAAGGTAGGCAATTCTCTTGTTGAAAAGGTGATTGAGTTTGCACGTGAAGAAAAACTAAAAATCGTTCCAGTATGTACATTCGTTCAAAAACAGTTTGCAAAAAATGTCGATTACGAGGATGTTTTAGCCAAATAATTAAAGGGCTGATACGAGGAGGAGGATGACTATGACTATTCATCCATTATCCTATGTATTCAGCCTTTTTCTATGTATTTATACTAATAAACTAAAACAGATGTTATGATGTGAAATTTGATATTATATAGTCTTGCGTATGAAATGTAAGTATTTTTATATCAGTTTTTTTTAGTTCGTTAATTTTGGGTAATATACTTTTACAAAAGAGAATGGATGGCGCAGGTTGATTTGCAATTTGAAAATATAGAATATTTAACTTTTTTAAAATAAATAAATATAATTTATTTATTTAGAGAATGGGATAATAGTAGGTATGTAAGCGTATACAGTAAAACTTGCAATTTAGAATTATCAAAAAATTCTTTAAAAACCTGTTGACTACTACCCAAAATACGCGTAAGATAATCACAAATACAAGACATCAAACATAAGCGTTTTTAAAAATATGAATTATGCGAAAAGCATTGAAGAGGATAAGTAGTCTTTTTACAAGGCATTCACAGAGAGCCGGGTTGCTGAGAACCGGTATTGTCCCGAAAGATGAACTCACCTTGGAGTTTCAGCTTGAACGTCAGACTAGTAGAGCTGAACGGGTGCGTACCAGTACCCGTTACCAAAACAGAGAATAGTGTAGACTATTCAAAGTGCGCATGGAAGTTCGTGCGAAAAAGGGTGGTACCGTGGAGTGGCTTATCAAGCCTTTTCACCCCTTTAACTTGCAAAGTGCAAGTACATTTGGGGTGGGAAGGCTTTTTTGTATGCTAAAAAAGCAGAAAATTCTGAATGTTAAGAAAAATATCAAGTGAGAAAGTGGAGGAGGTCTTTACGTATGACACAAAAAGCAGTAGTAGCTGATCGGAAAGGTGGAAAGACACAATATAGTGGTGCCGAATTCCTGATGGATGCATTGAAAAAGGAAAATGTTGAAGTCATTTTTGGTTATCCGGGTGGTTCTGTATTGCCGATTTATGACAAGCTATACAGTTCAGAGCTTTTTCATATTTTGACAAGGCATGAGCAAGGCGCAATCCATGCAGCAGAAGGATACGCCAGGATTACCGGCAAGCCGGGGGTGGTCATAGTCACATCCGGTCCAGGAGCAACAAACATTGTCACCGGTTTAGCGGATGCAATGATTGACTCTTTACCACTTGTTGTTATTTCAGGTCAGGTTGCTACTAGTGTAATTGGTACAGATGCTTTCCAGGAAGCTGATGTACTAGGGATTACAACCCCGATTACAAAACACAACTATCAAGTAAGAAAGCCGGAAGACCTCCCACGTATTATAAAAGAAGCTTTTTATATCGCTTCAAGCGGCCGACCGGGTCCAGTTTTGATCGATATACCTAAAGATATGGCCATTTTAGAAGGAGTATCAACGGATGATGAGCCTGTAATGGATCTCCCTGGTTATCAGCCGACGACGAAGCCCAATTATTTGCAAATTAGAAAGCTCGTTGAAGCAGTTAGTGGAGCGAAGAGACCGGTCATTCTTGCCGGGGCAGGTGTCCTGCATGCAAAGGCATCCCATCTATTAAAGGAATACGTCGAGCAGCAAGGGATTCCAGTTGTTCACACCTTACTCGGTCTTGGCGGTTTTCCGGCTGACCACCCGCTTTTTATCGGAATGGGCGGTATGCATGGCTGTTTTGCAGCAAATATGGCGTTATCAAAATGTGATCTATTAATCAATATCGGTGCCAGGTTCGATGACCGATTGACTGGGAATTTAGCGAAATTCGCACAGCATGCAACGGTTGCCCATATCGATATTGACCCTGCAGAAATCGGTAAAAATGTACCAACAAAGATTCCAGTAGTCGGCAGTGCGAAAGAAGCCCTAACCGAGTTGATTGGGCAAAGTGGTAAAATGCCGGATATTACGGAATGGACCACACAGCTGACTAAATGGAATGACGAATTCCCTTTACGTTATACAGAAGAAGAAGGTGTGCTGAAACCTCAGCGAGTCATCCAAATGCTTCATGAAAAAACGAATGGAGAAGCCATTGTTACAACGGATGTTGGGCAGCATCAAATGTGGGCAGCCCAATACTATCCGTTTAACAAACCGAATTCTTGGGTCACTTCCGGGGGACTTGGCACGATGGGCTTTGGATTACCTTCCGCACTCGGGGCTCAACTAGCAGATCCGAAAGCGACAGTACTTTCAATATCCGGAGATGGCGGCTTCCAGATGTGCCTTCAAGAACTTTCGGTTATTGCTGAAATGAATCTACCAATCAAAATTATCATCGTTAATAATGGAGCACTTGGAATGGTAAGACAATGGCAGGAACTCTTTCATGATAACCGTTTTTCACACAGCATTTTTCAATCGCACCCTGATTTCGTGAAATTGGCTGATGCATATGGAATTCCGGGATTCAAAGTAACTACGGAAGAAGAAGCAAGCAACTGCCTCGATGAAGCGCTAGCAATTGATGGACCGGTATTAATTGATTTCCGTGTTAAACAAAATGAAAATGTCTTTCCGATGGTAGCGCAAGGAAAAGGGCTTGATGAAATGGAAGGAGTTTAATCAATGAAGGGAATTCTTAGCCTCACCGTGAACAACAGGCCAGGCGTCCTTAATAGGATTACGAACCTGTTCACAAAAAGAAACTATAACATTGAAAGCATGACTGTCGGACCATCCGAACAGGAAGGTATTTCAAGGATGACCTTCGTGGTCGATGTTGATGACGAAAACGTCATTGAACAAATCACAAAGCAATTAAACAAGCAGATTGATGTTTTAAAAGTAAATGATATTACGAATCAATCGATTGTGGCCAGGGAACTGGCACTCATTAAAATATTAGTGAGTACCCAGACTCGTGCTGAAATTTATACAGTCATTGAACCTTTCCGAGCATCTGTAATAGATGTGAGTAAAGATAGTCTGACGGTTCAAATCACTGGGGAGTCAGACAAAATTGAAGCTTTTATTGAACTAATCAAACCGTATGGCATCAAGGAATTAGCAAGGACAGGGACAGCAGCATTCCCACGTGGAATGCAATTAGCACATCCCAAAAGTGCAACAATCGTTTAAAGACTAAAGACTAATACAAAAAACTAATGGATAAGAAAAGGGAGATGTAATTATTATGGCAAAAGTATATTATAACGCAGAAGCAAAAGAGAATTTCTTCAACAATAAAAAGGTAGCAGTTATCGGATACGGTTCACAAGGACACGCTCACGCACAAAACTTACGTGACAGCGGTGTTGAAGTAATCATCGGAATCAGAAAAGGTAAATCCTTCGATAAAGCTGTAGAAGACGGATTCAATGTTTACACAGTTAAAGAAGCAGCTGAACAAGCAGATGTAATCATGAACCTATTACCGGATGAAACTCAACCAAAAGTATACCAAGAAGAAATTAAACCAGTATTACGTGCAGGCCAAGCGTTAATGTTCGCACACGGATTCAACGTTCATTTCAATCAAATCGTTCCGCCAGCAGACGTAGATGTGTTATTGGTAGCTCCAAAAGGTCCTGGACATCTTGTTCGCCGCACATATGAACAAGGCGCAGGTGTACCAGCGTTGTTTGCCATCTATCAAGATGTTACAGGGGAAGCGAGAGAATTAGCACTTGCTTACGCTAGAGGAATCGGCTCATTAAGAGCTGGTGGCTTGGAAACAACATTCCAAGAAGAAACAGAAACAGATCTATTCGGAGAGCAAGCAGTACTTTGCGGCGGCTTAACTGCCCTTGTAAAAGCCGGTTTCGAAACTTTGACAGAAGCTGGGTACCAACCGGAAGTTGCATACTTTGAGTGTTTACATGAACTTAAATTAATCATCGACCTTATGTATGAAGGCGGAATGGAAAACATGCGCTATTCCATTTCTGATACAGCACAATGGGGAGATTTCGTTTCTGGACCACGCGTTGTAACAGAAACTACTAAAGAAGCAATGAAAGCTATTTTGAAAGACATCCAAGACGGTGAGTTCGCTAAAGGATGGATCTTGGAAAACCAAGCAAATCGTCCAGTCTTCAATGCTATCAATAATCGTGAAAACCAACATCAAATCGAAGTAGTTGGTCGTGAATTAAGAAAAATGATGCCATTCGTAAAACCTCAACAAAAAGAGAAAGAAGTGGTAGCTGTTGCGAAAAATTAATATATTTGAAACGACACTTCGAGATGGGGAACAATCCGCTGGCGTAAATTTAAACTTTACAGAAAAGCTTGAAATTGCTTATCAGCTAGAAAGGTTGGGTGTAGATATTATCGAAGCCGGTTTTCCGGCAGCATCCAAAGGAGATTTCAATTCGGTTCAGGAAATCGCGCGCAAAATCAGAAACAGCTCTGTTACAGGGCTGGCGCGCGCTGTAAAAGGAGATATTGATGCAGCTTGGGAAGCATTAAGAGTCGGGGCAGAACCAAGATTGCATACGTTCATCGCAACATCTCCTATTCACCGTGAATATAAGCTGAAAATGTCAAAAGAACAAGTGATTGAAAAATCGATTGCGATGGTCAAGTACGGGGCAGAACGTTTTCCAATCGTTCAATGGTCTGCAGAAGATGCGAGCCGTACAGAACTTGACTATTTGGCTGAAATCGTCGAAGCGGTCATTCAAGCGGGAGCAAAGGTTATTAATATTCCGGATACAGTAGGCTATGCAGCTCCAATCGAATACGGCAACATTTTCCGTTACCTGCGTGAAAACGTTCCTTCTATTGATAAGGTGAGTTTATCTGCACACTGCCATGACGATCTTGGAATGGCAACAGCTAACTCCTTGGCTGCCATCGAAGGCGGAGCAACGCAAGTTGAAGGTACAATCAACGGCATTGGAGAGCGTGCTGGTAACGTGGCACTCGAAGAAGTAGCAATGGCTCTCTACATTCGTAAAGATTTCTATCAGGCAGAAACGGGCCTTGTCTTAAATGAAATTAAAAGATCCAGTGATTTGGTCAGCCGCCTAACGGGGATGCAGGTTCCAGCTAATAAAGCAATAATTGGCGCCAATGCTTACGCGCATGAATCAGGTATTCACCAAGATGGTATGTTAAAAGAAAAAACAACGTATGAAATCATATCACCGGAACTTGTCGGCGTTTCATCTAATTCACTCGTTTTAGGAAAACATTCCGGACGGCATGCTTTCAAAGAAAGATTGCAAGAGTTGAATTTTTCGGTAACGGATGAAGAAATGAACTCTTTATTCGTTCAGTTCAAGGAATTGGCTGATAACAAAAAGACAATGACGGATGAAGATATCGTGGCACTAGTACTTGAAGAAAAAGCGACAGATATCAGTTTTTATAACCTGGTTTCTTTCCAGATTTCCCACGGTACACATCAAATTGCGACAGCGACTGTTACGCTGAAAAAAGGTGATAACGAAGAAATTCAGGAAGCGGCAACTGGTGCGGGAAGTGTTGAAGCGCTATATAACACACTTGAAAGATGTTTGGGCAGCGAGATTAATTTAAAAGACTATCGGATTCAATCTGTAGGTGGCGGAATGGATGCCCTTGCACAAGTTTTTGTGAAGATCGATTATAACGGTGTGGAAACGAGCGGACGCGGTCTCGACCAAGACGTTTTGGAAGCATCTGCTAAAGCATATCTGAACGCGGTGAACCGTGTGATTATCATGAAGGAATTAGAAGAAAAAGCTGTATTACAATAGAAAGGGGAGATTTCGATGAAAAGGAATATTGCGGTGCTTCAAGGAGATGGCATCGGGAAAGAAGTAACAAGAGGCGCTGTAGAAATTCTCGAAGCCGTTGCCCAAAGATATGGTCACGATTTTGAATTTCAATATGGTGAAATTGGTGGCGGGGCAATCGACAACACTGGATCGCCCCTGCCGGATGAAACAGTAGAGATTTGTAGAAACAGCGATGCGGTATTATTAGGTGCCGTTGGGGGACCGAAGTGGGATAATCACCCTGCACACCTAAGACCGGAACGAGGTTTGTTAAAAATCCGAAAAGATTTGAATCTCTATGCTAACATTCGACCAATCAGCTATTATTCCAGCTTATCGGAATCTTCACCTCTAAAAAAGGAATTCATTGAAGATGTGGATTTTGTTATTGTCCGCGAACTAACGGGCGGCCTTTATTTCGGAAAGCCGAGTGAACGGGTAGAGAGAGAAGGGAAAGAAGCGGTTGTTGATACTCTTTTCTATCAAAAAATCGAAATGCAGCGCATCATTGAACTTGCGTTTAAATTAGCATCTGATCGAAAGAAAAAAGTAACATCTGTTGATAAAGCCAATGTGCTTGAATCCAGCAGGATGTGGCGTGAAACGGCTGAAGAAATAGCAAAGGATTATCCGGATGTAGAGCTTGAACATATGCTTGTGGATAATGCAGCCATGCAACTTATTAAAAATCCAAAACAATTTGATATTGTCGTAACAGAGAATATGTTTGGCGATATTTTAAGCGATGAAGCGTCCGTATTAACTGGTTCGCTTGGAATGCTTCCTTCCGCCTCTATATCTACACAAGGGCCGAATTTATATGAACCAATTCATGGCTCTGCACCTGATATTGCAGGCAAAAATTTAGCAAATCCTATCGGAACTATTTTATCGGCGGCATCGATGCTGCGCTTATCCTTCGGGTTGGAAAATGAGGCAAATGCTGTTGAGCAAGCTGTGGAAACGGTACTCGATTATGGGTTAAGAACAGGTGATATTGCAAATGGGCAATCTAGCATTACTTCTACTTCAGAAATGATTGCTGAAATAAAAGCGAATCTTTTAGACCAGGAAGCTATTTCCAACATCATGGGAGCTTATGCATAAACTTCTTTCACGGCCTAACATTAGGCCGTGTTTTTTAAAAAAATATAAAATTAATCGAGGTGGATACAGATGGGTAAGTCGATAATAGAAAAAATATGGGATCGGCATATTGTAAATGATGAGGAAAATAAACCGGATTTATTGTATATAGACCTTCAATATATTCATGAAGTAACCTCTCCTCAAGCATTTGAAGGATTGAGATTAAAAGGACGTAAAGTCAGAAGACCGGATCGTACATTCGCGACAATGGATCATAATGTGCCGACTGTTAATCGCTATTTCATCGAGGATGATATTGCAAGAAAACAGTTAGAAGCACTTGACCAAAACTGTAAGGAGTTTGGCATCCGCCTTGCTGATTTAGACAGTCCGGATCAAGGAATCGTTCACGTAATTGGTCCTGAATTAGGTCTTACACAGCCGGGGATGACGATTGTTTGCGGTGACAGTCATACCTCTACACATGGCGCATTTGGATCGATTGCGTTTGGGATAGGAACAAGTGAGGTCGAACATGTTTTGGCTACACAAACTCTATGGCAAACAAAACCAAAAACATTAAAGCTTGAGGTTAAAGGAAAGCTTGGTCAAGGCGTGATGGCGAAAGATGTCATTTTATATGTGATTTCTAAATTTGGTGTGGATTTTGGTACTGGGCATATCATCGAATATTGTGGCGAAGTATTCCGAGATATGTCAATGGAAGAAAGAATGACGGTATGTAATATGTCGATTGAAGGCGGAGCAAGAGCGGGGCTTGTGGCTCCTGATGAAACAACTTTCTCTTATTTAAAAGGTCGTAAATATGTGCCAAATGGAGTGGAATTCGAACAATATGTTCAAGATTGGAAGTCGCTTGCCAGTGATGAAGATGCGGTCTATGACCAGGAAATTATTCTTGACGGCAGCCTAATTTCGCCGATGGTCAGTTGGGGAACAAACCCAGGAATGGCGAGTGGAGTTGATGGCAATGTACCAACCTTTGCTGAAGATATCATCGATTCAAAAGAACTGAATCGTGCTCTTGAGTATATGGGTCTTGAAGAAGGTATGCCAATAACGAATATTCCTGTTCAGCATGTATTCATTGGATCTTGTACAAATTCCCGGATTGAGGATCTACGACAAGCCGCAGAAATGATAGATGGTCAGACTGTTCAAAAAGGTGTTCGAGCGATGGTCGTTCCAGGTTCACAAAGCGTTAAACGACAAGCGGAAGATGAAGGTTTGGATGAAATTTTCAAATCCGCAGGCTTTGAGTGGCGTGAATCAGGATGCAGCATGTGCTTAAGTATGAACCCGGATGCCGTTCCATCTGGTGAGCACTGTGCATCCACTAGTAATCGGAACTTTGAAGGACGCCAAGGAGCTGGTGCAAGGACTCACTTAGTTAGCCCGGCAATGGCTGCAGCAGCGGCCATTTATGGGAAATTTGTCGATATTAGAAACTTGGAAAAAGCTGAACAAGTTCATTAAGAATACGAATTAGCTGGAGGTGCAGAGAATGGAACCCATTACTATATATAAAGGAAGAGCCGCGGCACTAGACCGTAAAAATGTGGATACAGATCAAATCATTCCAAAGCAATTTTTAAAACGTATCGAGCGAAGCGGATTTGGTGAATTTTTATTCTACAACTGGCGTTTTGATGAGGATGGAAAGGAACGTCCCGATTTTGAATTAAATCAGCCTCATAATCAAAACACATCCATTTTAATTGCAGGTGAAAATTTCGGTTGTGGTTCTTCACGTGAGCATGCTCCATGGTCGTTGAAAGATTACGGATTTGATATTGTCATCGCACCGTCTTTTGCTGATATTTTTAAAAGTAACTGCATGAAAAATGGGATGGTTCCTATTGCTTTAACGCAGGATGAAGTTAAGTATTTAATGGAGAGAGTGTCAGCGCCTGACTATGAGTTGACGATTGATCTGCCTAATCAAACATTGATAGATGGTCAAGGGTTTGAGGCAAGCTTTGAGATTCATCCATATTGGAAGGAAATGCTAGTCAAAGGCTGGGATGAAATTTCTATTACACTTCAATATGATGAAGAGATTTCTGCTTATGAACAACAAAAAAAGGTTGTTTCTAGTATTTAATTGAAGAACAAATCTCCCGTTCTTTCTTTCTTATTTGAAAGGATCCGGGATTTTTTTTTGTAAAGAACAAAAGGTGGAAATTGGATCATTCACCCATATAAATTTTTGTATTTCATGCTATAACATGCTAAACTGTTTTTCAAAAAGCGACGGTGAGGCGGAAAATAGGGATGGATAATAAGAACAACCAAAAGAAAGCTGAAGATACCAAGATTATCTCCTTTCCAAATCTCGGTGAAAGGTTGATTGTAAAAGGGTTAGATGAGCTCGGGAACAGAAACTTTAGAGATGCTGCAAGGCTCTTTAGCCAAGCACGGGAGTTCGAGCCCGAAAATGATGAAGTCTGTATGGGACTCGTGGTCTCCCTTGTTGAACTTGAGTATTATGAGGAGTCAAAAGAGTTGTGCCAAGAGATGCTGAACAAAGGCATCGGTGATTATTTTCAACTCATCAATATCTATTTAATGGTGCTTTTACAATTAAGCGAGCATCAGGAAATGGTTACGACTATTGAAATGCTCTTTGAAGAAAATCAAATACCATTTGATAAAGAAGAACATTTTGAAAAGATGCTTCAGTTCAGTAAAAGGGCTCTTGAGGATAAAAAAGAGGAAGCGGACAGGAAAAAACAGCAGCTTGCAGAGGAATTAAAAGAGGATGAGCTGTTTGAAGGGAAAACGGATAATGAAATGTTCTTAGTTATTTCAAAACTGACGAATATAAATATTCGACCATTTATCCCTCAAATCGAACAATTTCTACAACAAGAACATGGCCATCCGTTTTTTAAAACGATGCTCCTTAACATCCTTACCGACCAGGAATATAACGAAGAAGTGACACTTAAGAAATTCTCTAAAGCAAAGACTGTTATTCCACAAGAATTAGCAGGCTTGAAGGAGACGGAATTTTATAAGAAGGTTACCAGTCTTACAGAAGCGGAAATAAGTCAGAAAAACCCAAGCTTATATGAGATGGTGCATAGTTTAATCGAGAGGCATTCCTTTCTAATATATCCGTTTGAACCGGAACCAGAAAGCCTGCCAGCATGGGCGGCTGCCTATCATGCATTAGCAGAAGAATACATGGCAGGAGAAAATATCAGCGGGAAGATAGCGGACATTTACTTGGCTGATGAGGAAGCCGTTGAGGATATTCTGTCCTATATAAAAGAAATAGAGGAAATTTCTTATCCCATTATTTAACCTATAGCTGTTGTAACAGATTAATCCTGTGGTATAATGTAGTGGTTGTAATGTATAATCGTCTAATTTTGACGATTTCCCAATATTTTTTTTGGGTATATTTGAAGGATGACTTGTTAACACTTGCAAAGCATATTCATCCAATGCTTATTATTGAAGTATATAGATTTTTTGGAGGGAAACACATGTCTGTTAAATGGGAAAAACAAGAAGGTAATCAAGGCGTATTAACAATTGAAGTTGACGCTGCAAAAGTAAACGAAGGTTTAGACGCAGCTTTCAAAAAAGTAGTAAAACAAGTAAACGTACCTGGCTTCCGTAAAGGTAAAATGCCACGTCAAATGTTCGAAAAAAAATTCGGCGTAGAATCTCTTTACCAAGATGCGCTTGATATTATTCTTCCAGATGCTTATGCAAATGCTGTCGAAGAAGCTGGAATTCAGCCTGTAGATCGTCCAGAAATCGACATCGAGAAAATGGAAAAAGGCGAAAACTTAATCTTCACTGCAACTGTAACAGTTAAGCCTGAAGTTAAATTAGGAGATTACAAAGGTGTTGAAGTTGAAAAATTCAATACTGAAGTAACTGACGAAGATGTTGAAAATGAATTAAAAACTTTGCAAGAGCGTCAAGCTGAGCTTGTTGTTAAAGAAGAAGGACAAGCTGCTGAAGGCGATACAGTTGTTCTTGACTTCGAAGGATTCGTTGATGGTGAAGCATTTGAAGGTGGAGCTTCTGAAAACCATTCATTAGAAATCGGTTCTAACTCTTTCATTCCTGGTTTTGAAGAACAACTAGTTGGTCTTGAAACTGGCGCTGAAAAAGATATCGAAGTAACATTCCCAGAAGAATACCATGCTGCTGAACTTGCAGGTAAACCAGCTGTATTCAAAGTGAAAATTCACGAAATCAAAACAAAACAACTTCCTGAGTTGGATGATGAGTTCGCGAAAGATGTTGACGACGAAGTTGAAACATTAGCAGAACTTAAAGAAAAAACAAAACATAAATTAGAGCATGACAAAAAACACGAAGAAGAAAACTTCGTACAAAACACTGTAATTGGTAAAGCTGTTGAAGGTGCAGAAATGGACGTTCCAGAAGCAATGATTTCTAACGAAGTTGACCGCATGATGAATGAGTTTTCTCAACGCATTCAATCACAAGGTTTAAACTTGGATCTTTACTACCAATTCTCAGGTCAAGACGAAGAAGCTTTAAAAGCACAAATGAAAGAAGAAGCTGAAGGACAAGTTCGTACAAGCCTAACTCTTGAAGCAATTGCTGAAGTTGAAAAACTTGAAGCAACTGACGAAGATGTAGAAGCTGAACTTGGTCAAATGGCTGAAATGTACAAAATGGAAGTAGAAGCAATCAAACAAGCTCTTGGAAACTTAGAAGGAATTAAAGGCGATCTTAAAATTAAGAAAGCAATTGACTTCTTGGTTGAAAACAGCAAAACAGTTGAAGCAAAATAATTTTTTATAAGTAAGTAGATTTTAATATTTTCTTCAAAGAAACAAGGCGCGAGTAATCGTGCCTTGTTTTATACATATTGAGAATTTGTGGAAATTTAAAATTATCAGTTATTTCCTGATTGATTTTTTTTTGATTTCAGTGTAGATTAGTTCTAATACCGCATATACATATTTATACAACAAATCCGTATTTTAAAAATCAAAAGTTTTGGGCATACTGGTAAAGAGCAAATACATATTGGTTGAATATTGTACTTATTGAACAACTCGCAAGCGTGAGCATTTTTGTTACTAAACTTCCAAGAAACATGATAAAATGCAAAACATACTAGGAGTTTTGGAATGCTTTAGTAGGTGTGTGTCTTTTTTTCATTAGGAATTAGATACCGCTACTGTAATAGAGTTGGCAGAGTATTTAAAGGGGTGAACGTTCATGTTTAAATTTAATGATGAAAAAGGACAGTTAAAATGTTCTTTTTGCGGTAAAACACAAGAACAAGTCCGTAAACTGGTTGCAGGTCCAGGTGTATATATTTGTGACGAGTGTATCGAACTTTGTACGGAAATCGTTGAAGAAGAGCTGGGTACTGATGAAGAAGTAGAATTCAGGGATGTACCAAAGCCAATGGAAATTCGTGAAATTCTTGACGAATATGTGATTGGACAAGAACAGGCGAAGAAATCTTTAGCTGTTGCTGTTTACAATCATTATAAACGTATCAATTCCAATAGCAAAGTCGACGATGTAGAGCTTTCTAAAAGTAACATCGCTTTAATCGGACCGACGGGAAGCGGGAAAACCCTTCTTGCGCAAACATTAGCACGTCTTCTGAATGTTCCTTTTGCTATTGCTGATGCAACTTCATTAACGGAAGCTGGATATGTAGGGGAAGATGTGGAAAACATCCTTCTTAAATTGATCCAAGCGGCTGATTATGATGTAGAAAAAGCGGAAAAAGGCATCATTTATATCGATGAAATTGATAAAGTTGCCCGTAAATCCGAAAACCCTTCTATTACACGAGATGTGTCTGGTGAAGGTGTGCAACAAGCCTTGCTAAAAATTCTTGAAGGAACGGTTGCTAGTGTACCGCCACAAGGGGGACGTAAACATCCTCATCAAGAGTTCATTCAAATCGACACTACCAATATTTTATTCATCTGCGGTGGTGCCTTTGATGGCATCGAACCAATCATCAAACGCCGTCTTGGTCAAAAAGTCATTGGTTTTGGCTCTGATGTGAAAAAGGATGATGTTGCAGAAAAAGAATTGCTTTCTAAAGTTCTTCCTGAAGACTTACTTCGTTTCGGATTGATTCCGGAATTCATCGGCCGTCTTCCAGTAATTGCTACTCTTGAGCAATTAGACGAAGCTGCTTTGATTGAAATCCTGACAAAACCGAAAAATGCTCTTGTAAAACAATACCAAAAATTACTTGAGCTAGACGATGTTGAATTGGAATTCGAACCGGAAGCACTAAGTGAAATTGCTAAAAAGGCAATAGAACGTAAAACAGGTGCACGTGGTCTCCGTTCTATTATTGAAGGCATCATTCTTGAAGTGATGTTTGATCTTCCTTCCCGTGACGATGTTGCAAAATGCGTGATCACAGGTAGCACGATTTCGAAAAATGAATCTCCAAAGCTCGTCCTTAAAGACGGTACAACCATCAAAGGACAAGGAAAGAAAACATCTGCTTAACTTAAAAATGTAAAGACTGTCAGTTCATAGCTGTCAGTCTTTTTTTTGCTTTTTTTATGATGTCTTGATGAAAATTTGCTAATGTTTACGATAAAAACTCCAAAATTTACAACCTGAATTTCTGGATTATTTCGACCTGCCCTAGGAGATACTAACAGAAATGACAAACTAGGCGAGTGCAGGAGGGAATACGATGAATTGGACAGGAATAGCATTGTTTATCCAGCTGTTTTTTGGGATTGTAATTGGGTTGTATTTTTTGAATTTATTGAAAGGTCAGCGGACACAAAAGGTTTCTATTGACCGTGATTCACGAAAGGAAATGGATCAATTACGTAAGATGAGGTCGATTTCGTTAACAGAGCCACTGGCCGAAAAGGTTAGACCATGTACGTTTGACGAAATCGTCGGTCAGGAAGATGGCATTAAATCCTTAAAGGCGGCCTTGTGTGGGCCGAATCCCCAGCATGTGATTATTTACGGTCCTCCAGGGGTTGGGAAAACAGCAGCTGCCAGGCTTGTTTTAGAAGAAGCGAAAAAAAATGGGAAATCTCCTTTTAAAAATTCGGCTGTGTTTGTTGAATTGGATGCGACTACAGCTAGATTCGATGAACGGGGAATTGCCGACCCATTAATTGGGTCAGTGCATGATCCGATTTATCAGGGAGCAGGGGCAATGGGCCAGGCCGGTATTCCACAGCCAAAGCAGGGTGCTGTTAGCAATGCTCATGGAGGCGTATTGTTTATTGATGAAATAGGGGAGCTCCATCCAATACAGATGAATAAGCTGCTAAAGGTGTTGGAAGATCGTAAGGTGTTTCTTGAAAGTGCCTATTATCAAGAAGAAAATCAAAGTATTCCTACTCACATTCATGATATTTTTAAAAATGGACTTCCGGCTGACTTTCGGTTGATTGGAGCCACTACCAGGACGCCAAATGAAATTGCACCTGCCATTCGCTCGAGATGTATTGAAGTGTTTTTCCGTGAACTGGACCGGGAAGAAATAATTACAGTGGCTAAAAATGCCTCCGATAAAGTAGGAATTACGATTAGTGAAAAAGGATTACAGTCTATTTCGGATTATGCCCGAAATGGTAGAGAAGCTGTAAATATGATTCAGACTCTCGCGGGTATTTCGATTAATGAAAACCGAACATATATTAGAGAAGAAGATATTGATTGGATGGCTCATAGCAGCCAACTGACACCGCGAATGGATCGGAAAATTGAATCTAATTCAAAAATAGGCCTCGTTAACGGTCTTGCCGTCTATGGACCCAACAGCGGAGCATTGCTAGAAATCGAGGTAACAGTTATGGCGGCCTCTAATGAAACCGGTTCGATAAATATAACCGGTATTGTTGAAGAAGAAAGCATCGGCGGTGGGAATGGAAAATCAATCCGCCGCAAGAGTATGGCAAAAGGCTCGATTGAAAATGTAATCACGGTTTTACGTTCGATGGGAGTACCGGCCGACCAATTTGATATCCATGTAAACTTTCCTGGTGGAAGTCCTGTAGATGGCCCTTCAGCGGGAATTGCAATGGCTACAGGTATATACTCGGCAATCTATAAAATTCCTGTTGATCACACACTAGCAATGACTGGAGAAATCAGCATTCATGGCGGCGTTAAACCGATAGGCGGAGTCATTCCGAAAATCAAGGCTGCAAAACTGGCTGGAGCAAGGACAGTAATCATTCCAGCAGAAAACATGCAGCCGCTGCTCCAAGAAATCAAGGATATTGAGATCATTCCCGTTTCTAATGTGAAAGAAGTATTGGACCGGGCACTGAAAAAAGAGTTGATGTCTGAACAAATTCTCACATCCTTGGAAATTTCAAAAAAAGAAAGTGTATAAAAGAAATGCCCCGGTTTGAATATATCCGGGGCATTTTAAGGACCATAACAATTTCTTGAAATAAACCTAACAGAAAAATAATCACATGTTCATACGTGCTTTTTTATCTAATATTGGAGATAATAAAAGCAGTAGAAACGTGTTAAGGTAAACAAATAGACACTTCTATATAAATAGGATAGAATTGTTAAAAGGTTGAGAATAGGGTAAATAGTTTACAACGACGATACTAATTAGATGGAGGTGTCAGGAAATGACTGATAAAGAAATCATCGTCCCCCTCCTGCCGCTTAGAGGACTGCTTGTATATCCAACGATGGTACTTCATTTAGATGTAGGCCGAGATAAATCGGTACAAGCCCTTGAGAAGGCAATGGTGGAAGACCATCTTATATTTTTGACGACACAGCAAGATGTTTCGTTGGATGAACCAGGTGAAGAAGATTTATTTAAAATGGGGACTTTAACAAAGGTAAAACAGATGTTGAAGCTTCCAAACGGTACAATCCGAGTGTTGGTGGAAGGATTAAACCGAGCAGAGGTCATCGAATTTTACGATTATGAGACACATTATGGTGCCAAGATAAAAATATATGAAGACAGCGATGAAAAAGATGCGGAACATCAAGCATTAATGCGTACTTTGCTGGATTATTTTGAACAATACATAAAGATGTCCAAGAAAATAACCGGTGAAACTTTTTCCGCTACTTCCGATATTGAAGAGCCGGGAAGACTAGCGGATATAATTGCTTCGCATTTGCCTTTGAAATTGAAGGAAAAGCAAGAAGTACTTGAGACTATTGATATGAAAAAACGTTTAAGCCGTGTTATCGAGATCATTAATAACGAGAAAGAAGTTCTTTTTCTTGAGAAAAAGATCGGTCAGCGTGTTAAACGTTCTATGGAGCGGACGCAAAAAGAATATTATTTGCGTGAACAGATGAAAGCGATTCAAAAGGAATTGGGAGATAAAGAAGGTAAAACAGGTGAAATTACCGTTCTTACTGAAAAGATAGAAGCAGCGGATATGCCGGAGCATATTAAAGAAACAGCATTAAAGGAATTGGACCGTTATGAAAAGGTTCCGTCTAGCTCAGCTGAAAGTTCCGTCATTCGCAACTATATTGATTGGTTAATCTCGCTTCCTTGGTCCAATGCTTCGAAAGACGACTTGAATATTCATAAAGCTGAAAAAATTCTAAACCGTGACCATTATGGGTTGGAAAAGGTAAAAGAGCGGGTGCTTGAGTATTTAGCTGTTCAGCAATTGACCAATTCTTTGAAGGGACCAATCCTTTGCTTAGTGGGCCCTCCTGGGGTCGGAAAAACAAGCTTGGCTAAATCAATCGCTGCATCCCTGAACCGGAATTTCGTTCGGGTTTCCTTAGGTGGAGTGCGTGATGAATCAGAAATCCGTGGACACCGCCGTACCTATGTAGGGGCAATGCCAGGCCGGATTATCCAAGGTATGAAAAAAGCTGGAACGATTAATCCTGTCTTTTTACTGGATGAAGTGGATAAGATGTCAAATGACTTTAGGGGAGATCCGTCTGCAGCGATGCTAGAAGTGCTCGATCCGGAGCAAAATCACAATTTCAGTGACCATTATATAGAGGAAACCTATAACCTTTCCAAAGTTATGTTCGTTGCAACTGCAAACAATTTGGGAACGATTCCTGGGCCGCTTCGTGATCGTATGGAAATCATTTCGATTGCGGGTTATACTGAGATAGAGAAACTTCATATTGCCAAGGATCATTTACTGCCTAGACAGTTAGAAAACCATGGTTTATTGAAGACACAACTGCAAATTCGTGAGGAAGCCCTTACTAAAATCATCCGTAATTATACCCGGGAAGCTGGTGTCCGGAGTCTTGAACGACAGCTTGCAAGCATCTGTCGGAAGACTGCGAAGATCATCGTATCCGGAGATAAAAAACGGGTCGTCATTTCTGAAAAGAATGTCGAGGAGTTTTTAGGGAAAACGATGTTCCATTATGGACAAGCGGAAGTCGAAAACCAAGTCGGTGTCGCTAATGGATTAGCTTACACGTCGGTCGGTGGCGATACGCTACAAATCGAGGTTTCTTTATCACCAGGTAAAGGCAAGCTTATTTTGACAGGAAAACTTGGCGATGTAATGAAAGAATCGGCTCAGGCTGCTTTTAGTTACGTCCGTTCGAAAACCGAGAAACTTCATATTGATACGAACTTCCATGAAAAATATGATATTCATATTCATGTTCCTGAGGGTGCTGTCCCTAAGGATGGTCCTTCTGCAGGCATCACGATTGCAACAGCGTTAATATCGGCCCTTACTAATAGGCCGATCAGAAAAGAGGTAGGCATGACAGGCGAAATTACATTACGCGGACGAGTTCTTCCAATCGGCGGCCTTAAAGAAAAATCTTTAGCGGCTCACCGGGCAGGACTTACGAAAATCATCATCCCGCAAAATAACGAAAAGGATATTGATGATATCCCGGAAAGTGTCCGTAAAGAATTAACATTTGTTCCAGTTTCACACGTTGATGAAGTCCTTGAGCATGCATTGGTAGGTGTGAACGAATGAAAGTAACAAGTTCAGATATTGTCATAAGTGCTGTAAAGCCTGAACAATATCCAAATACTCCAATCCCGGAGTTTGCCTTAGCGGGTCGTTCCAATGTAGGAAAATCGAGTTTTATTAACAAAATGATTAATCGAAAAAATTTGGCGCGTACTTCCTCTAAACCAGGTAAGACGCAGACGTTGAATTTTTACATCATAAATGAAGCACTTCATTTTGTGGATGTGCCAGGTTATGGCTATGCAAAGGTTTCTAAAACTGAGCGTGATGCATGGGGGAGAATGATTGAAACGTATTTCACCTCTCGTGACCAGCTTCGTGCTGCGCTCTTAATCGTCGATTTGCGTCATCCGCCGACTAAGGATGATATCGCAATGTACGAATTCCTAAAGCATTATGATCTGCCACGGATTGTTATCGCCACAAAAGCGGATAAAATTCCAAAAGGCAAATGGCAGAAGCACTTAAAAGTCACACGCCAAACGCTTAATATGGAAAGAGAAGATGAATTGCTTCTTTTCTCAGGAGAAACAGGCGAAGGAAAAGAACAGGCCTGGGGCGTTCTTAAGAAATATATGTAACAGAAAAGAAAAGGGTATTCCGCAAATGGAAATACCCTTTTCTGCATTAAATTTTTAAAGCATGAACTTCTCTGGTTTTTTTATTTTTTTCGGATTAATATGTAAACTCCAATTGCCATCAACACAAACGGCCAAAACTTTTCAATGTTTGCCGAACTTGTTTCGAGGATGCCGAAAGAAGTAGTGATTTTATCATAAAATAAAATAAGGATTGAGATAATAAACAATATCATCCCATGTAGCATTCCAGAATTTGTTTTACGGGCTCGGAGAATAAATCCTAGAGATATGATTAAAATAAAGATACCTATATTATCCGGCCAAATATCTAGGTTCTCGACGATATGGAAATGAGCGCCGAACCCGAGCAAGATGACGCCGGGAAGAATGGAATCAAATTCATTACCGCTATAAGCCTGTATTAAGAAGGCGGCACCAACGATACATAATAAGGTGGGCCAGCTAAAAAAGCCTGGAAAGATTTCTATTTGCGAATGTTCAAGAAAAAAGTAGAGTCCGAAACCGATTAAAACGATTCCAGGGAAAATACGTTGCGTTTTCATTTTATCCTCCTATCCAATTCGATTACTTGAAGTTTTTGGGCATTTTTGATATGGTACTTTTGTACACAATGTCAATGTCGAAATATGTATTTAAATTATAAATCACCGCTCTAATACCTTTTGTAGCTATTCAGGTGTTTTGGCAGTCTTTTTTAATGGTATCATACGTTTTCATAAACTGTTCATATTATTTGCGTGAATCAATTTTAGTACATGGTATAATAAATTTACATGAAAAATTTTGGGGGTGCAAAATAAAAGGATGCATATTCTAGCGGTTGGTATTAATTACAAAACTGCCCCTGTTGAAATTCGGGAAAAACTGTCGTTTAACGAAGCCGAACTTGCCGAGGCAATGAAAGCTCTTAAAAATAAAAAAAGCATCTTAGAAAATGTTATTATTTCAACGTGTAATAGAACGGAAATATTTGCGGTCGGTGACCAACTTCATACAAGCCGATATTATATCAAGGAATTTCTTTCAGAATGGTTTAACATCGATAAGGAAGAATTCTCTAAATATCTGTTTATCTATGAAGGCGATGGGGCTGTCGAGCATTTATTTTCAGTTACTTGCGGCTTGAATTCCATGATTCTTGGAGAAACACAGATTTTGGGACAAGTTCGTTCAAGCTATATGTTAGGACAGAAAGAAGAAACGCTTGGTACGGTTTTTAACCATCTCTTCAAGCAATCCCTTACAGTAGCAAAAAAAGCTCATTCAGAAACGGAAATTAATACGAATGCAGTTTCTGTTAGCTATGCGGCAGTCGAGCTTGCAAAAAAAATCTTCGGTGGACTAGACGGCAAGAATGTCTTGATTCTTGGTGCAGGAAAAATGGGTGAACTGGCTATTCAAAATCTGCATAGTAACGGTGCAGATAGTATTACGGTTATCAACCGTACGTACCAGAAAGCGGTCGACTTAGCTGAAAGATTTAATGGTAAAGCAAAACAGCTTCAAGAGTTGCAATGTGCCTTAGTGGAAGCTGATATTTTAATTACTTCCACTGGTTCAAAAAATCTTCTCGTAACAAAAGAAATGATGACTTTCGTGAACAAGCTTCGTAAAGGTCGTCCTATTTTTATGGTCGACATCGCAGTACCGCGTGACCTTGATCCAAAATTAGCTGAGCTTGAGAATGTCTTCTTGTATGACATTGATGATCTTGAGGGAATAGTACAAGCGAATATCGAGGAGCGTAAAAAAGCAGCCGAGAAAATCGAATTAATGATTGAATCAGAGATCGTTGATTTTAATCAGTGGATTAATTTGCTTGGCGTAGTTCCTGTTATTTCCTCTTTACGGGAAAAATCACTGTCGATTCAAAAGGAAACGATGGATAGCATCGAAAGAAAGCTTCCACACTTAAGCGAACGCGACAAAAAAGTACTGAACAAGCATACGAAGAGTATCATCAACCAAATGCTGAAGGATCCTATTTTATATGCTAAAGAACTAGCAGATGAACCTAATGCAAAAGAGCAATTAAATAATTTCGTGAAAATCTTTCATTTAGAGGAATTGATTGAAGAACAGTTGGTAGTGGATGACGAAAATGAACGGAACAGCGCCAAGACATCCCTATTAAATCCAGTTCCTGTCCAGTAATGAGGTAGATATGGAATTACTAATGACAAGATTACATGAAGCCACTGTATTGTTGTATGCCATCAGTATGCTTTTATATTTTATTGACTTCCTTAATAATAACCAGAAGGCGAATAAAGTTGCCTTCTGGTTGCTTTCTATTGTTTGGGTGCTGCAAACAATTTTTTTGTTTCTTTATGTAATGAAAACGGGAAGGTTTCCGGTATTGACGATTTTTGAAGGCTTATATTTTTATGCATGGGTCCTCATCTCTTTATCATTAATTATTAACCGACTGCTTAGAGTCGATTTTACAGTCTTTTTTACCAATGTATTAGGATTTATGGTTATGGCAATTCATACCTTTGCACCTGTTCAGATAGAATCAGAAGTGCTGGCACAGCAGCTCGTTTCAGAGCTTTTGCTCATACATATTACGTTTGCCTTTCTATCGTATGGGGCTTTTACACTTTCTTTTGTATTCTCCCTACTCTACTTAATTCAATATGATTTATTGAAACGGAAAAAATGGGGGAAACGGCTGCTTCGTCTCGGTGATTTAACAAAGCTTGAGCATATGTCATATGTTCTCGCAGTAATCGGAGTCCCGTTATTAGTGGTCTCCCTAATCTTGGGTATTCAATGGGCCTATATAAAAGTACCAGGAGTATCATGGCTGGATATGAAAATTATCGGCTCATTTATTATGCTCATCGGTTACAGCGTGTTTTTATACTTAAAAATTCGGAAACAAATGTATGGAAGGACACTAGCCTTTCTGAATATTGGATCTTTCATGATTGTGTTAATTAACTTTTTCCTTTTTGGAAGCCTTTCAACGTTTCACTTTTGGAATACATAGGAGGAAACTATGAGAAAAATTATTGTCGGGTCTAGACGTAGTAAATTAGCGATTACCCAAACGAACTGGGTTATTAATCAACTCAAAGAACTTGGTGTTCCTTACGAGTTCGAGGTGAAGGAAATTGTCACTAAAGGGGATCAAATCCTTGATGTAACGCTTTCTAAAGTAGGAGGCAAAGGCTTATTTGTAAAAGAAATCGAACAAGCTATGCTTGATAAGGAAATCGATATGGCTGTACATAGTATGAAAGATATGCCGGCGGTACTTCCAGAAGGCTTGACGATTGGCTGCATTCCACCAAGAGAAGACCACAGAGATGCCTTGATTTCAAAAAACCATGAAACTCTTTCTGAACTGAAGCCAGGTTCTATTATAGGGACAAGCAGTTTACGCCGTGGTGCTCAAATCCTAGCAAGAAGACCAGACCTTGAAATTAAGTGGATTCGCGGTAATATCGATACCCGCCTTAATAAGCTGAAAACTGAAGATTACGATGCTATTATTTTAGCTGCAGCCGGACTTTCAAGAATGGGATGGAAGCATGACATCGTATCAGAATTTTTAGATGAAGATATTTGTATACCAGCCGTTGGTCAAGGAGCACTTTCTATTGAATGCCGTGCTGACGATAAAGATTTACTGGCTGAGCTTGCGAAATTAACCTGTGAAAAAACGAAAAGAACAGTTGAAGCGGAACGGGCATTTTTAGATAAAATGGAAGGCGGCTGTCAGGTGCCAATTGCCGGCTTCGCGGTAGCAAAAGACAATGGAGATATTTCATTAACTGCTTTGGTAGCTTCTCCGGATGGAAAATTGATTTATAAAGAAATGGTTGAAGGGCCTGACCCAGAAGCAGTTGGACATAATGCAGCTAAACTTATTAGTGAATTTGGCGGTAAAGAGTTAATCGATCGTGTAAAAGAGGAGCTTGATCAGTAATGAAGCCCTTTCAACCTCTCAAAGATTATCAGGTGTTAATCACCAGAGGGAAAAGACAGGCTGATGGATTAAAAGCTTCGGTTGAAAAAAATGGTGGAACTCCGCTTCTCGTTCCTTTGCTTGAGTTCACTCTTCCTGATCGTCGGGAAGAAGTGCAGCAGCGGTTAGAAGAGTTAGATAGCTACGACTGGATTATTTTAACCAGTCAAAATGGAGTTGAATTCCTCTTTGCGCTTCTCGGAAAAAAGCCTGTTAGGCTTCCAAAAATAGCTGTTATCGGCTCAAAAACAGAAGAAGCACTGAAGCGCCATGGATATGTAGCGGATTTTATTCCATCTCAGTTTGTTGCTGAAGGTTTTGTTTCAGAGTTCATTTCACTACTTCAACCTGGATCCCGTGTTTTGCTGGCAAAAGGAAATCTCGCTAGGGCGGTCATTGCGGATGAGATTAATAAAACAGGTGCATCTTGTGATGAAGTGATTGTTTATCATACCGTACTTCCTGATGAGAGTGAAAGAAAACTTGTTCAACTGATAGTAAATCAAAAAATTGATATCATAACCTTTACAAGCTCTTCAACGGTAGATCACTTCTTACAGATTATAGAACGCAATAAATTGGATACATACATAGAACCCATTATCATTGCATGCATCGGACCAATTGCCGCTAAAACGGCTTCTAAACATGGTTTAACTGTCGATGTGTGTCCAGATGTTTATACAACAGAAGCAATGATAGAGGAATTAATACGATTCATTGTAAAAAAGAATAATAAGGGAGGAACTTTAAAATGAAAGACATTCCATTCAATCGCCACCGCCGCCTGCGTGCAAGTGCTGGCATGCGAGCTTTAGTCCGTGAAACACAATTGCATAAAGAGGATTTAATCTATCCGATTTTCGTCATTGACGGAGAAAACGTAAAAAATGAAATTAGTTCGATGCCTGGTATTTATCAGCTTTCTTTGGATAATCTGGGAGCAGAAATGGATGAAGTCGTGAGTCTAGGCATTAAATCAGTCATTTTATTCGGTGTCCCTTTTGATCATGATAAAGACGAACACGGCACAGGTGCTTTTCATCATAATGGGCTTGTACAAGAGGCGACCCGTCTTATCAAAAAACAATACCCAGAAATCATTGTCATTGCTGATACATGTCTATGTGAGTATACAAGTCATGGCCATTGTGGAGTCGTTGAGGGAGACAAGATTTTAAACGACGCTTCCCTTAACCTTCTTGCAAAAACGGCGATTAGCCAGGCCGAAGCGGGCGCTGATATCATTGCACCTTCTAACATGATGGACGGATTTGTTGCGGCCATTCGTGCTGGTTTGGATGAAGCGGGCTATGAAGATGTTCCAATCATGTCCTATGCTGTAAAATACGCTTCAGCCTTTTACGGCCCATTCCGTGAAGCTGCGAATGGCGCGCCACAGTTTGGCGACAGGAAGACGTACCAAATGGATCCTGCGAATCGTCTTGAAGCGTTCCGTGAAGCGGAATCAGATGTTGCTGAAGGTGCGGATTTCTTAATCGTGAAACCAGCCCTTTCTTATATGGACATCATCAGAGATGTAAAAAATAACTTTAATCTTCCTGTTGTTTCATATAATGTGAGCGGAGAATATTCCATGGTTAAAGCTGCGGCTAATAATGGCTGGATTGATGAAAAAGCAATTGTAATGGAAATGCTGACAGGCTTTAAACGTGCAGGATCGGACCTAATCATTACGTATTTTTCAAAAGAGGTTGCACGTTGGATCGACGAAGATAATAAAAGATAAAAAAATATAACCTGTTTAGAGAAAAGGGGACTGAATCATGCGGTCATATGAAAAATCGAAAAAAGCGTTTGCTGAAGCAATAAATTTGATGCCGGGCGGCGTGAACAGCCCGGTCCGTGCCTTTAAATCTGTGGACATGGACCCCATTTTCATGGAGCGTGGTAAAGGCTCGAAAATGTATGATATCGATGGCAATGAATATATAGACTACGTTCTTTCTTGGGGGCCGCTTATCCTGGGTCACACGAATGATCGTGTCGTTGAATCACTGAAAAAGGTAGCGGAATCAGGTACAAGCTTCGGAACCTCTACCGTGATTGAAAATGAATTGGCTAAGCTTGTCATTGAACGGGTTCCTTCAATTGAGATGATTCGCATGGTCTCTTCAGGAACAGAAGCGACTATGAGTGCTTTAAGATTAGCGCGAGGATATACTGGCCGTGATAAAATCCTGAAGTTTGAAGGTTCTTATCATGGACATGGTGATTCCTTGTTAATTAAGGCCGGATCTGGCGTTGCAACGTTAGGTCTACCAGATAGCCCGGGTGTACCAGAAGGCATTGCAAAAAATACGATTACTGTGCCTTATAATGATCTTGCTGCAACAAAGTATGCTTTCGAGCAATTTGGCGAAGACATCGCCTGTATCATCGTTGAGCCTGTTGCGGGGAACATGGGTGTCGTGCCACCACAACCTGGTTTCTTGGAAGGTTTGCGCGACTTGACCACCCAATTCGGGGCGCTATTGATTTTTGATGAAGTCATGACAGGTTTCCGAGTCGGTTATAATTGTGCACAAGGCTATTTTGGCATTGAACCAGACCTGACTTGTCTTGGTAAAGTTATTGGCGGAGGTTTACCGGTCGGAGCTTTCGGAGGTAAACGTAAAATCATGGAACAAATTGCACCGAGTGGAACAATCTATCAAGCAGGAACATTATCTGGAAACCCTCTTGCTATGACAGCCGGACTTGAAACGCTGAGCCAGTTGACTCCAGAGTCTTATGAAGAGTTTACCCGTAAAGGTGACATGCTCGAAAAAGGCATTGGAGAAGCTGCTAAAAAATATGGTGTTCCTCATACATTTAACCGTGCTGGTTCTATGATCGGACTCTTCTTTACGAATGAAGAAGTAATTAATTATGATACAGCAAAAACATCTGATTTAGAGTTCTTTGCTTCCTACTATAGGGAAATGGCGAACCAAGGTATCTACTTGCCGCCGTCCCAGTTCGAAGGTTTATTCCTATCTACTGCACATAGTGATGAAGATATCGAAAAGACCATTGCAGCAACTGAACAGGCTTTTGCGAAATTAAAAAAATAATCTAAAAAGGCTTCCTGAATTACCTAGCTAATTGAGACACTTATAAAACTCTTAAATCAGGCTACCATTTTCCAAAAACTTTTGGAGAAAGGTAGCCTGTTTTTTTTATTGAATTTTAATCAATAAGTGGCAGAAGGCCGAATTAAAGTGGCTGAAGGCCAAATAAATGGTTGAAAAACGAATTAAAGTGGCTGAAGGACTTAAGGGCTAGATGGTTTCCGATGAAATTAAGGAATAATCAATAGCCTTTCTTCATAGATTGTTATTGGTATAGGTACCGTTTCCTGAAGCTGAAAGGAGGAGTTGTCTTGTCGCAAGAAAATGAATCGTACTTACGATTTTCTTTAGAGGAATCCGTTTGGTTCCAGAAGGGACAGGAAGTGGCTGAGCTATATTCCATTTCCCTCGATCCAAATGTGACGATTCAAGAAAGTGATCAATATGTTTTTATACGAGGCTCGTTAGATTTATGCGGTGAATACAAGGACTCGCAAAATGGTGAACAAGAGGAGTTTTCACAGACCTTTTTGCCAAAAGCCGTTCAAAAGGTTGAGAGGCATCTCGATGGACTTAATGAGTTCACACACCGTTTTCCGGTTGATATAACGATTCCGAATAATCGGATTGCCTCATTAGATGAAATTGATGTCTCGATTCAAAGTTTTGATTATGCTCTACCTGAGCATAATTGTTTAAAATTGCAGGCGGATTTGTTGATAACCGGGATCTATAATGATTCATATGTTGAAGAACGTACCGATACGGAACTGGAGGTCGTGGAAACAGAATCCGAGGAACAAGAAGAAACAGATGACGAAAATGAGTCATACATTCCATATGTAGCCGGGGTCCCGCCAATCCCAGATTTTCAACCGGTGTTTCGTGATGAGCAGGAAGAAGAGTTATACACGCCATTTTCTGCCGAGGCAAAACGAGTGTCTGAAACACAGGAAGAAGAAGAGGAGCCTATCTATTTAAGTGAACAGCATAATGCTCCAGTTTTTGAAATTCCTGTGTCACCGTATCCAGAAGAGGAGCAGTGGGAAGAAGTAAACAGACAGGAAGAAGCTGTTGAGGAAGAAGTGATTCACCTAAGTGATCGCCAGAGTCCTCAAGTTGATAAGATTCCGGAGTCACCCATTCAAGATGAGAAGCTGGAGGAAGAAGTCAGCAGACTTGTAAAAGCCGTAGAGAACCCGGAGATTAAGAAAGAAGAAGAATCGGCTTATATAAGTAATCAACAAAATGTCCCAGTTAGTAAGAATCCTGTGTCGCCACTTGGAACCGAGGAAGTCGGCCGGCAGGAAAAAGCTTTTGATGAAGCAGGCCCTATCCTTAATAAGCATGTGAAAGAAGAAAAGGAAGAGGAATACCAATCGTCTATAAGGGATTTGTTTAAAAGAACAGAAAATCCAGAACCACCAGCCAAAGAAGTTAAAAATTATAAAGGCAGAAAACAAGCCTCGGAACGTGATGATAAAGAGAAGACAGAGCAGACAGATAAGCAACTTTCCATTATGGATTTATTCGGACGAAAACAAGAGGAAGAACTGGTCAGAATGAAGGTGTGCATTGTTCAGCAAGGGGAAACGTTGGATGACTTGGCACAGCGCTATGATGTTACTGTTCAATCTTTACTCTTTAGCAATGAATTGGAGTCGAATCAGAACGTTCATGAAGGGCAAGTCATTTATATACCGAAGGCGATTGCTTATAAAAATTAAGCAAGGCAGAGAGCAGAGCAGATGGCACTGCTCCTGTTTTTTACTATTGTAATTGAGTTGTAATTTAATAACTTTGCTAGACATGAAAGACAATCTAAGAAATTAAGCTCGAATGTGACTACGTATTTGGAGGCTATAGGTAACCAATTGGCGAGTTTTTTAGAGGAAGTGAGTGAATCTCGTGAGGGAAAACGAGAATCAGCAGATTAATAATTGGGATAGGGACACTGGAGAAGTTTTGAAAGAATATGCCCTATATGTACAATATATTGAGGATTTCGGACGAGTGAAAAAAGTCTATAGTGATCGCGGTACATTTGCCTTGAAGTCCATTTTACCGCACAACGGCATTGATTTTATCAAAAATGTTCAAAAACTGTATCATCGCGGGTATAACCGAATTGTTCCGATTTATCAAACGATGGATCAACGCTATGCGGTTCTTCATAATGGTCGTTTGTATTACCTGATGCCCTGGTTGAATAACGAGGGAAACGGGGAGCGCGATGAAAGACATAAGCAAATGTTCAGGGAACTTGCCCGGATGCATACGTTGTCTGTAAAAGAAATACAAGTGGATATTGAGGAACGAGAATCTCATTATGAACGAACATTGGATGCCTGGAATAACGAGAAGGATTTTATGGATGAGTATATTGTTAGCTGTGAAAAGAAGTGGTATATGTCTCCATTTGAAATGACGGTTTGTTCTTTTTTTACAGATATATCACAGGCACTGAAGTACTCGATTAAGAAGTTTGAAACGTGGTATGAAAAAACAAAGGAAAGTGAAAAAATCCGGACTGTTGTCACACATGGAAAGGTCTCATTAAAACATTTTATTTATGATGAACGTGGATATGGCTACTTTATTAATTTTGAGAATTCGAATACGGCACCGCCTCATTTTGATTTACTCCCATTCCTTGTGAAATCGGCGAGGACCTATCCTGTACAATGTGATGACTGTGTCGACTGGCTATATAACTATCTCCGTTATTTCCCGTTGAACGAAGAAGAATTGATGCTGATGCAAAGCTATCTTGCTTTTCCGGGATCGGCTTTAGATATAGTAAAGAATTATTCGGACGGCAGAGGCCAAAGAACAGAACTAGATAATGTTACCCAATTGCAGCGGCAATTTTGGCTCCTGAAGAATATTGAATATATGGTGATGAAAATCGAAGAAATTGAACAGAAGAAGAAGGCGGCTGCTGAAGCTGCTAAAGAAGAGCAATCGCCCCCAAGCTAAAATATACATGATTGGATTACCTCCAGTCATGTATATTTTTTTACTGTAGGGGAATAATTAAATCCATTCGAAAAATAAAGCCATAGCTAAGAAAATAAATGCGATTAGCAGAAGCATATCGAAGAAAGTAGGGAAAATCAGCGTCCGCAACCCTTGGAACACTATAAAAGGGATAATGAACTGCTGGCAAACACCGCGGAATTTTTTCATCCAAGGCGGTAAAGTATAAGGGGAATATCTTCGTTTCATAATTATTACCTTCCTTTGTAGGACTTCTTATATTCTATGGGTAGGAGGTGGAAAACGTGAGAAAGCCGTCACAGGAACTTATCTTAGAGGATAGAATAAAGAAAAAGACTGAATGGCAAGATTTAATAGCCTAAAGTGAGAATACTTTAAGAAAGTATTCGAAAGATGATTGACTGGAGCCACATTTTTTTTGTACTATATACTATATGCATTAAGTGATTTTACATATGAATATAAATGAATGCAAAGACCGGAAATAGTAAGATGAAATGCGCTTTTCAGAGAGGGAACCGTTGGTGAGAGGTTTCTAAGTAGGCAGCATCAGAAGTCGTCCGCGAGCAGTTTTCGTGAAAGTTATTAGTAGCGATGGCCGGTGAAGAGCCGTTATCCCATTTGAGAGCCGAAGAAGATTCTTTTCTTTTTCGGAAAAAAGGTGGCACCGCGAACAACTTCCTTCGTCCTTTTGTGATGATGGAAGTTTTTTTTATGCCCAAAAAGGAGGAAATGATATGGAAGAGAACCAAATTTCGATGCCGACTAAATATGATCCGCAGACGATAGAGAAAGGCCGCTATAAATGGTGGCTTGATGGGAAGTTTTTCGAAGCGACGGGTGACGATAAAAAGGAACCATATACGATTGTCATCCCGCCCCCTAATGTAACAGGTAAGCTGCATCTTGGCCATGCTTGGGATACGACACTTCAAGATATATTGACACGCATGAAAAGGATGCAAGGCTATGACGTTTTATGGTTGCCAGGTATGGACCATGCTGGTATCGCTACTCAAGCAAAGGTTGAACAAAAGCTTCGTACAGAAGGCGTAAGCCGTTATGACCTTGGACGTGAAAAGTTCGTTGAAGAGACATGGAAATGGAAAGAGGAATATGCGAGCCATATCCGTGAACAATGGTCAAAGCTGGGTCTTGGGCTTGATTATACCCGTGAACGCTTCACTCTTGATGAGGGGCTTTCTAAAGCAGTACGCGAAGTTTTCGTCTCTCTTTATAACAAGGACTTGATTTATCGCGGCGAATACATCATCAACTGGGATCCATCAACGAAAACGGCGTTATCCGATATCGAGGTTATTTATAAAGATGTGCAGGGCGCATTTTACCATATGAAATATCCGTTGGTTGACGGGTCAGGTGAAATTGAAATAGCCACCACACGTCCAGAAACGATGCTGGGCGATACTGCGGTTGCTGTACACCCTGAAGATGATCGTTATAAGCATTTAATCGGTAAAATGGTTCGCTTGCCAATTACAGGTCGGGAAATTCCGATCGTTGGTGATGATTATGTGGATATGGAATTCGGTTCTGGTGCGGTTAAAATTACGCCTGCTCATGATCCGAATGACTTTGAAATTGGGAACCGTCACAATTTGGAGCGCATCCTTGTCATGCATGAAGACGGTTCGATGAATGAAAAGGCCGGTAAATACGAAGGCATGGATCGCTTCGAATGCCGTAAGCAAATCGTCAAAGACCTTCAGGAGGAAGGAGTACTCTTTAAAATAGAAGATCACCTTCACTCAGTTGGACACTCAGAGCGAAGCGGTGCTGTAGTTGAACCATATCTTTCGACTCAATGGTTCGTTAAAATGCAACCTCTTGCTGATGCATCAGTTGAGCTTCAAAAAGGGTCTGATGATGAAAAGGTTCATTTTGTTCCTGATCGTTTCGAAAAAACGTATCTGCACTGGATGGAAAATATTCGCGATTGGTGTATTTCCCGTCAGCTTTGGTGGGGCCACCGCATTCCAGCTTGGTATCATAAAGAAACAGGCGAAGTTTATGTAGGACATGAAGAGCCTGCGGATGCTGAGAACTGGGAACAAGATACAGACGTTCTGGACACATGGTTCAGCTCGGCATTATGGCCTTTCTCGACTATGGGCTGGCCTGATAAGGACTGTATCGATTTCAAACGATACTATCCAAACGGGGCACTTGTAACAGGCTATGATATCATTTTCTTCTGGGTATCGCGGATGATTTTCCAAGCTCTTGAGTTCACAGGTGAGCGTCCATTTGAAAATGTACTGATCCACGGTCTGGTTCGTGACGAACAGGGGCGCAAGATGAGTAAATCGCTTGGCAATGGTGTGGATCCGATGGATGTCATCGATCAATACGGTGCTGATTCCCTGCGTTACTTCTTATCAACGGGCAGCTCACCAGGTCAGGACCTTCGTTACAGCACGGAAAAAGTGGAAGCGGTTTGGAACTTCTCCAACAAAATCTGGAACGCATCCCGTTTTGCTTTAATGAACATGAATGGCATGACGTATGATGAAATCGATTTAAGCGGTGAAAAATCTGTAGCCGATAAATGGATTTTGACACGTTTGAACGAAACGATTTCAAACGTAACAAGACTCGCTGACCGTTATGAGTTCGGTGAAGTCGGTCGTGTGCTTTATAACTTCATTTGGGATGACTTCTGTGACTGGTATATTGAAATGGCGAAACTTCCGTTATATGGCGAAGACGAAGCAGCGAAGAAAACGACTCGTTCAATCTTAGCTTACGTGTTAGATAACACGATGAGGTTGTTGCATCCCTTCATGCCATTCATTACCGAAGAAATCTGGCAAAACCTTCCACATAAAGGTGAGTCAATCACTGTTGCTGCTTGGCCGGAAGTGAACGAGGAATTGACAGATACAGCTGCAGCTGAGGAAATGAAGCTGCTTGTTGAAATCATTCGCTCCGTTCGTAACATCCGAGCTGAGGTGAACACACCGTTAAGCAAAAAAATCAATTTGATTTTAAAAGCGAAAGACGAGTCCATCTTAGCAACTTTACAGAAAAACAGCAGCTATATCGAGCGTTTCTGTAATCCTGAACACTTGACGATCGGCATCGAAGTGGAAGAACCAGCTCAGGCAATGACGGCAGTTGTAACTGGAGTTGAACTAATCCTTCCGCTTACAGGACTGATCAATATCGACGAAGAAGTGAAACGTCTTGAAAAAGAACTCGACAAACTTAATAAAGAAGTCGAACGCGTACAGAAAAAATTAGGCAACGAGGGCTTTGTTAAAAAGGCGCCAGCGAGCGTTATTGAAGAAGAACGTGCCAAAGAAAAAGACTACAGTGAAAAACGTGACTCTGTGATCCACAGAATCAACGAATTGAAACAGCTGTAAAATGCAAAAAGGATGAACCGGCCTATTATGCTGGTTCATCCTTTTTTCTATTTAATGCTATTAATCTTCAATCAGTCGCGATTAGGTGTCCGGTTGAGAGGAAATTCTATCTTTAATAAAAATAAGGTACTCTCTTACAATATTAATGTCACTTAGTGCACTAAGTGTCCTGCTACCCACGACATCCTCAATTTCATTGAGCATTAGGCTGTTATCTTCGGCAAAAATAAAATCGATTCCGACCATGCCAAACTCAAAAGCTGTAATTACTCTTTCAACAAGAGCTTTTTCAGGTACAGACAGCTCATATAATGAAGCCGATCCACCTAACGTATAATTTGCCTTGAAGCTTGAGGAGGACTCTCGAAGTACTGCGGCCACTACTTTTTTACCAACCACAAAAACGCGGATATCCTTGCCGAATACGCAGGGCTTTTGGACAATCCAATTTCCATCAGACAATTCGGCTAAATCACGGGCTTGTTCAATTAAATACACTTGTTTTCCACCGCGTCCATGAGTTTCTTTAGCGATGAACGGGAAGTCCATATCATCAGCACTCGGCTTTCCTTGGCAATACACGGTATCGGTCATCGGAATTCCGATTGAGGTCAAATATTGATGTGTTTTTGCTTTGTCATTCGCCATTTCGGATACGAAAGAGGAGTTAAAGCAGACAATACCTACTTGCTCCAACTGTTTTGTGAGAAAAGGATCGATGGTCCGAATTATCGCAAAGTCCGGCAATTCTATAGGCTGTTGCTTATGTTCCACGAACAACTCATTGAAACGATGACCAATTTTGATGTCCTCTCGGAAGTAAAAATGTAAATCAAGGTTAAGCCCTTTAGCTTCGTCGAGCATCCAGTCTATGTACCCTCTATTTTTTTCGGCATCATCACGGTTATAGATCAACCAACCTGTTTGTTTGTTCATCTGATATACTTCCTTTTTCTAATTTGTCCAACACATAATCAAACATGCTATCAGCAATGTTGATACCAGTACAGTCGTAAATATTTAGTAAATGCGAGTTCGAATTCACTTCGCATAAAAGCGGGCCATCTTCACCGAATAATAAATCGACGCCAGCAAAGTCTGCGCCGAGAATTGACGCACATCGGATGGCCAGATCGGCTTCTTTCTTGGTGGGGCTGTATGGTGATGCATGGCCTCCAACTGTCATGTTAGCTCGGAAGTCATGATCTGATTTGCGATGCATTGCAGCTATGACTTGATTACCGACGACATTTACGCGAATATCACGGCCCTTACTATGCTCGATGAATTCTTGAATAATAAATGGCTTGTGTCCAACCCTATGGACCGTCTTCAAAAATTCAACCTCTGATTGAATTAAATGCACTTGTTCACCAAAAGAGCCGTATGCTTCCTTTACGATTAGCGGATATCTAAGTTCAAGGCCGATATCTTTAAAAGCATCCACATTTATTCTTTCAATTCCTTCATACGTAAACGGAGGAAATATGGTTTTCGGCATAGGAATACCATGCCCTGCTAACGCTTGATGTGTCTTTGCTTTGCTATCGCAAATATCGATCGCTGTGCTGCTGTTATATACGGGAATGTCGAGCAATTCCAAATGGCGGGCCAGATGAATGTCTTTATCCATGAAAAGGACAAAATCAGGCAACTTATCGAAATTCCCTTTTAGCAGAGGCACTCCTTTTTCGATAACAGGAATAAGTTCGGAATTACGGACAAGGGTTGCTGAAATCTCTTTTCTTTCAGCTGCTTCTTTAATAAATAAAGCTAAACTAGAAAACTTATCATGCTGTAAATAGCCGTTGACAACAATCCAGCAGTGGAGTGCAGAAGGTTTCATGGTAAATCACTACCTTTCATCTAGGTAAATCGTTAATATATTGATAAAATAATTTTAACGCATAAGAGCGGTGTAAAGAAAGAGGAGGCTTATTGATAAATGGGAAAGACCATGAAAGAAATCAATCATTTTTTCGAACAACGACAGGTTCAATTAGGTATGAATTTTGGCCTATCACGGATGGAAACATTATTAACTAAATTAGGTAATCCCCAAGAAGGGCTAAAGTATATTCATATTGCAGGCTCAAACGGGAAAGGATCTACTTTGCATTATATAAAAGAAATCCTGTTGGCAGAAGGATTTCGGGTCGCTTCCTTCACATCGCCGTATTTAATACGTATGAATGAACAGATAAAGATAAATACAGATGAAATCAGTGACAATGACTTTGTCGCTACCTTCCAGGAACTCTGGCCAATTGTACAAGAGATGGATAGCGAGGGAAATGGACCCACTCAATTTGAAATCCTGACAGCGATGGCATTCTCTTATTTTAGCAAAAAAGAAGTCGATCTAGTTCTATTGGAAACGGGACTTGGAGGTAGGCTCGATACAACGAATGTCATCCAGCCGCTTATTTCCATCATTACCTCTATTTCTTTGGAACATACGAATATTCTAGGAAACACGCTTGCGGAAATTGCATCAGAGAAAGCTGGCATCATTAAAACTGGTGCACCCATTATCAGTGGAGTCACGGCCGAGGAGCCAGCAAAAGTAATCGAAGAAAAAGCAGCTTCAGCAGGCGTACCCTATTATCACTTAGGAAGGGACTTTTATGTGAACGATGTGAAGCAAAGTAAACAAGGGCAAAGCTTCTCATTCTCACTTGATAATAGGTCTATCCAGCAGATTGACATTCAGATGTTAGGCCTTCATCAAATAAATAATGCGGCACTGGCTATTGCTGCTGTCATGTTAGTTATAGAAGGCATAGATGAAAAAAGCATTCGAAAGGGAATAGGGGAAGCAAAATGGAATGGCCGTTTTGAAAAAATATCTGACGAGCCGTTGGTAATCATTGATGGGGCGCATAACCCTGCTGGCATCGAAGTACTGATAGAAACACTTAAGACACATTATCCAGATTATACTTACCGATTTATCTTCAGTTCATTTCGGGATAAAGATTATTCACAGATGCTGCATACGCTGGAGAAGGAAGCGGTTGAAATTATCATTACGGAATTCAACCATGAACGAGCGGCTGATGCGGAAAAACTTTATAATCAATGCAGTCATGAAAATAAAAGCATAGATAAGGATTGGCAGGCGGCGATAAGGAAAGGGAAGCAGAAAACAGGGGAAAAAGAGATTCTTGTCATTACAGGTTCCCTTTATTTCCTTTCACTTGTGAGGGGATTTATTTCTGAATTTTGATAGATCAGTAATCAATGACGGGTTTCATGACAAAATGAGTTATTTTTACAAAAAGGACCGTTCAGGGTCCTTTTTACTTTTAGTGACTATCAACATTATGTTTAACAGAGCCATTACTTTAAATAAAAACCTATATATTAATTACTTATTATCCTGTATTTTTGTTAAAATATGTTTAAGTATTGATTCTAAATGACTAAAAATAGTTCTACAATCAAAAGAGAAATACACTAGTTTACTAGGAAGGCAGAAGTAGAGATGACAAATTAAAGAACGAGAGGAATGTTTAATTATGAAGAACCCTAGTGATTATGACAAAGTAGAATGTACTGTAAGAGGAATTAGAAATTCTGATATAGGCACTTTTACAATTGATGCTAAGGATTCAATCGAAGTAAATAGATTCCAAGTGCACGTAAATTAATGATGTCATTCTATCTCTTTCTCTTCGCTCTAGGTCTAATTTTAGGCTCATTCTATAACGTTGTCGGCTTGAGTGTTCCGTTAGGGAATTCATTTACCAATCGGCGCTCTGCTTGTCAATCTTGTGGACGAACCTTGACGTCCTTGGAGTTACTACCAGTGGTTTCTTATGTGATGCAAGGCGGTAAATGCCGTGGCTGTGAAGCCAGGATTTCACCCCTTTATCCGGTTATAGAAATACTAACAGGTGTTTTGTTTGCTTCAGCTCCTTTAATCCTTGGTTGGGTGAACGAACTTTGGATTGCCTGGGCATTGATTTCTTTATTTATGATCATCTTTGTTTCTGACGTGGCCTATATGCTTATTCCTGATAAGGTACTGCTTTTCTTTGTGGTGATTTTTTTATTTCTACGCGTGCTCTTTCCACTATCTCCATGGTGGGATTCAATTGTAGGGGCCACAGTTGGCTTTAGCTTGCTACTATTAATCGCTGTAGTGAGTAAGGGAGGTATGGGTGGCGGTGATATAAAGCTGTTTGCAGTGATCGGTTTTGCACTCGGATTAAAGTTGGTGCTGTTATCGTTTCTGTTTGCGAGCTTTTATGGGGCATTTTTTGGCATAATCGGTATGCTAACTGGCGTGATTAAAAAGAAAACACTGATTCCTTTTGGACCGTATATCGTTTTTGGGACATTTACTGCTTATTTTTGGGGCGAGTCCATTTTACAGTGGTATGTGCACTTTTTAAGATGATAATAATTAATGGGATCTATTTCATAAGGGGACGATTCTTGTTTTGAAGAAATTTGTCAAAAACTTTCTGGACATCTTGCGTTTTTAATCTTAAAGTACATGCTGAAATAGTTTACTAGGAATTTATTTAATGTGAGAGACGCAAATTATACGTCGTAAAAAATAATGAATACCGGAACCTATACCTTTTGAAGAATGTCCTTTATTTAGGGAAATATGAATAGAGAAATTTGACGAAACCTATTAATGACAAGACGACAAAAGTCTTGTTATTTTTTTTGACCTCTATGATAGGATGGAAAAAATGATCAGGAGAGGAGGAAAAAAAGTGGACAAGTCCGAAAAAAGCAAAGGTGTTACGATTAAAATAAATGGAGAAGAAAAAGTATTTGCCGATAAAAATAAGAATGTAGGTCAAGAGGCAGCGGGTGTGGAGCAGGAACAAACTGATGAAAGTTTTGAATGGATTCTACCGGACGATTCAATCGAGAACAAGGTTGTATTGGTCCCCGCCCCGAAAAAGAAAATGCCGAAGCTTATCGGTTTTGGCACTGGCACGTTAATAAGTCCGAACAAAAGACCAATAAAAGCATTCTTGATTGCAGTCATTTGTGCTGTGTTTTTCGGGTCCATTCTTGGGTTAATTGCCGTTAAAACCATTACTAAGGAAAAGGCAGCTGATTCTTCAGTTGAGACCTCTATCACGACGCCATCTCCTGCTGAGGATACAAAAACGGAAACTATGGTAAAAGGAGCTCAGCTGAAAACATTTCTTGTACAAGGCGGTGTATTCAGCAGCGAGGATGCGGCGAAACAAATTCAAAAAAAAATCATTGAAAAGCAGGTTCCTGCTGAAATTTTCAAAATAGAAGACAGCTATTATTTATTTTTAGGATCAGCGGAGAGCCTAACTTCAAGTAAGGAGCTGGCATTGTTTTTAAAGTCATATGATGTAGACGTTTTTTGGAAGGAAATCAATTTTGAAGCGGCGAGTAAAAGCCAAAAAGATGAGGAAACACTCGACATTATGAAGTCTGTATATTTTTCATTAGCAGAAACATCCGCAACCAAGCTTCGGGGTAAGGAAACAACAGTAAACCAGGAAACTCTGAAAAAAAATATGGAAAAGCTAAAGGGGGAGAACTTATCATCAGAACTTTCCAAAATGAATAATAATCTATCGGCTGCGGCTAAATGGATAACCGAATATGAGACTTCAAAGAAGGAAGAAAATCTTTTACAGGCTCAAGGAAATCTGCTTGAATTTTTATTAAATTATCAAAATATAACAGGGTGAAAGTTGTCATAAAGGGGAGCCATTTAACAGGACAAGCTCCCCTTTATGACAACTTTTTTTATTTTCCGGGAAATAACATACAGCCATTTGTCGATTCATAGTAAACAATAATTGTGGATTGCTCCATAATTTGATAGGATAGAAATGTATCTCCCTATGTAAAGAAAGGTGACTTTTTATTATGCAACCATTGATTTTAGCTTCATCATCACCACGTCGTAAAGAACTTCTACAATTCCTTCAAATATCCTTCGAAAGTATGAATTCCAATGTCGATGAAAGTATTGATGAAAACATGCGTGCGGAAGAGGCGGTACAAGAACTTGCTAATCGGAAAGCGGCAGCCATTGCTGCTGATCATCAGGAAAGCTGGGTAATCGGCTCAGATACAGTTGTTGTCCTTGATGGTGAGATATTGGGCAAGCCAATCAACCGTGCCGATGGAAAAAGAATGCTCGAGATGTTATCAGGAAGAACACATGAAGTGTACACAGGTGTCGCTATTATATTCGGTAAGCACAGCAAAGTATTTGCAGAAAAAACGGAAGTGACTTTTTGGGAGCTGTCAGAAGCTGAAATCGAACGTTATCTGGACAGCGGCGAACCTTTTGACAAGGCAGGCGGCTATGGTATTCAAGGATACGGTTCACTTCTTGTCAAACAAATTAATGGGGACTATTTCACTGTTGTCGGACTTCCGGTTTCAAGACTAGCTCGCGAACTTAAAGTGATGCAATCAGACTTGACGTAATAGATTTCTCCTCTGGCCCTCTCCCTTATATAAGGAAGGGTGGATGCTTTGAGTGAAAAAATGCAAATGCGGGATTACCCGAAAGAAGAGAGGCCTCGCGAAAGATTCCTGCAAGACGGGCCGCAGAGCCTCTCCAATCAAGAATTGCTTGCTCTGCTATTGAGGACTGGAACAAAGGAAGAATCTGTCCTTCAGCTTTCTAGTCGACTCATCAAATCTTTTGAGGGTCTGCGTCTGTTAAAAGAAGCCTCTGTCGAAGAAATGACCGGAATTAAAGGGATTGGTGAAGCGAAAGCGATTCAAATTTTAGCCTCGGTCGAACTTGGCAGGAGAATTCAAAAATTAAATGATCCAGACCGCTATGTGATCCGTTCTCCTGAAGATGGTGCCAATTATTGCATGGAAGAAATGCGTTTTTTGACACAGGAACATTTCGTTTGTCTCTATTTAAATACGAAAAATCAAGTACTTCATAAAACGACAGTCTTCATCGGCAGTCTCAATGCTTCGATTGTGCATCCGCGTGAGGTCTTCAAAGAAGCTTTCAGAAGGTCTGCTGCCTCTATCATTTGTCTTCATAACCATCCCTCCGGAGACCCCTCTCCTAGCAGAGAAGATATTGAAGTGACGAAAAGATTAGTCGAATGTGGTAAAATAATTGGGATTGAAGTATTGGATCATATCATAATCGGGGAGCACAAATATGTTAGTTTGAAGGAAAAAGGTTATTTATGACACTATCAAAATTTTTGACGATGCGATATAATATTGTTTATGATTTTTAAAAGAGGAAACTTTTTCAAAACTCTTATTGTCAAAAAACGACAAAATATAATTTGAACTTATAAAAAGGCATTTTTGTTTACGAAAGGGAGATACCATAATGTTTGGAATTGGCGCTAGAGATATAGGGATTGATTTAGGAACAGCTAATACGCTTGTTTATGTAAAAGGAAAAGGAATTGCAGTACGTGAACCATCTGTTGTTGCAGTGCAAACAGATACAAAACAGATTGTCGCAGTCGGAAATGATGCGAAAAACATGATCGGTCGTACACCTGGAAACGTGGTTGCCCTTCGCCCGATGAAGGACGGAGTTATTGCCGATTATGAAACAACGGCTACAATGATGAAGTATTATATGAAAGAAGCTCAAAAAAAAGGCGTATTCGGTAACAAACCGTATGTCATGATTTGTGTGCCTTCTGGAATTACAGCAGTTGAACAGCGTGCAGTTATCGATGCAGCTAGACAAGCTGGAGCTCGTGATGCATATCCAATTGAAGAACCGTTTGCAGCAGCTATCGGAGCTGATCTTCCTGTTTGGGAACCTACAGGCAGCATGGTCGTTGATATTGGCGGGGGAACAACGGAAGTAGCGATTATTTCTCTTGGTGGAATTGTAACAAGCCAATCTATTCGCATTGCTGGTGACGAGATGGATGATGCCATTATCGTTTACATTCGTAAGAACTACAATCTAATGATCGGTGAACGTACCGCTGAAGCGATTAAGATGGAAATTGGTTCTGCAGGTGACACGGAAGGCGTTGAAAATATGGAAATTCGCGGCCGTGACCTTTTGACTGGATTACCAAAAACGATCGAAATTACAGCTGAGGAAATCTCTAAAGCATTAAGTGATACAGTTTCTGCGATTGTAGACTCAGTGAAAAACACTTTAGAAAAAACACCACCTGAACTTGCAGCTGACATTATGGACAGAGGTATTGTATTAACAGGCGGCGGTGCTTTGCTGCGCAATTTGGATAAAGTCATCAGTGAAGAAACGCAAATGCCAGTAATCATTGCTGAAAATCCGCTTGATTGTGTTGCAATCGGAACTGGAAAAGCATTGGACCACATTCATTTGTTCAAGACTAAATCAAGAGATTCTCGATAAAAGTAACTTCTCAAATAGGGCCGGCTCAACAAAAGGTTGCAATTTTGAGCCGGCCTTGCTTTATCTTTAAGCTGTCTGGAAATCTTTGATGGCTAGCTGTTATTAATGTGTTTAATCATTACAATTGAGTAAATTAAAAATAGAGGTGCAATCATCATGCCACAGTTTTTTAATAAAAAACTCCTTCTCTTGCTCGTTAGCATTATCGTTCTCGTGGCATTGATCGGTTTTTCATTAAGAGAGAGAGAAGAGTTAACTTGGCCCGAAAAATTCTTAAAGGATACAACAGGCTGGGTCGGAAATGTTTTTAATAAGCCTGTATCGGGTATAACGGGATTTGTAGGTGACTTAAAAGACCTTCAAGATACATACGATGAAAACAAAAAGTTGAAAGCTCGTTTGGATGAATATGTTTTATTGAAAACGCAGGTGCAAGACTTAAAAGAGGAAAATGAAGAACTTCGTGATAATCTCAAAAAAGAAGACGATCTGAGGAAGTATTCGCCAATTCAGGCAACGGTTATAGGCCGCAATCCTGAACGCTGGCACGAAATGCTTACGATTAATAAAGGAAAGCGTAATGGAGTAGAAAAAAATATGGCTGTCATTACATCCACTGGTTTAGTTGGTAAGGTAAAAGTAGCTACTGAGTTCACTGCTTCTGTTCAACTTTTAAGCTCAATCGACAAAGCTAACCGCGTCTCTGCAATCATTCAAGGCAAAGATAAAGCATTTGGTTTGATTGAAGGGTTCGATGATGAAAAGAATCTTTTATTAATGAAACGGATTCCTTATGATAAAAAGATCAAGAAAAATTCATTGGTCATTACTTCTGGTTATGGGGGGATCTTCCCGAAAGGTCTGCCAATCGGAAAAGTTGTCGATGTTAAAGTGGATCAATATGGATTGAACCAAACCGCGTATATTGAACCTTCAACGGATTTTTATGATATTAATAATGTTATGGTCGTCAAACGTGAAGTTGGCGGCGTAGAAGATGAGAGTGATGGGGAGGATGAAGTTAAGTGAAACATTTCATCCTTTCTTTTATAGCCTTGCTTTTTTTTGTTTTTGAAAGCATCTTTGCCCAGTTATTTGCAAGTGATGTATTTGGTGCTGATAAAATCCTGGTTCCTCGGTTTATTATGATTTTTGTTTTTTTCCTGACAATGTACGGATCTAGAAAAATAGGGATGCTTTATGGAGCAATTCTTGGGTTAACATATGATGCCGTATATACAGAAATTTTAGGGGTTTACATGTTCCTTATCCCTTTTCTTGCGTATTTGATTTCAAAATGCATGAAAATCTTGCAAAATAATATACTTATTTCCTGCCTTGTGGCTCTCTTGTTTACGGCAGTTTTAGAGGTCGTTATTTTTCAAATGAATACCATCTTATCTTTTGCAGATATGGGATTTGCGGAATTTATGGAACGGAGATTCGTTCCGACATTATTATTGAACCTCGTATTTATTATTATTAGTTGCTATCCTTTAAAAAGAATTATCGAAAAGCTTGATTTGCAAGGAGAATTAGAATAACGTTTCTGTGTTCTAATATTATGGTTAAAAATGTATTTTCACTTTTCCATGTAAGTAGAAAAAGGAAATTTGTTTTCCTGTGTCGAATTATATTTCATTGAGGTGAAACAAACGTCATGAATAAAAGAATTCAGCAAAATGTTATGATTAAGGGAACAAAAGACGGGTTTATGCTTCATCTCGATGATTCTTGCTCATTTTCCGAATTATTGAAAGAGTTAGAAGCGAAGCTTTCGGCAAACTATCAGTTTCAAGAAAATGACCCGTCTATTTTCGTAAAAGTACATACAGGGAACCGCTATCTAGATGATAAACAAGTGGAAAAGATTAAAGAGGTTATCCATAAAAAAAAGAAACTTTTCGTTGACGAAATGCTTTCGAATGTCCTGACAAAGGATGAAGCAAAACGCTGGAAAGATGAAAACCAAGTGACAACTGTGACCAAGGTGATAAGATCGGGACAGGTGTTTGAAGTTCCTGGTGATCTACTGCTAATTGGAGATGTTAATCCGGACGGAACGGTTCGTGCGGGTGGTAACATATATATTATGGGACAGTTAAAAGGAATAGCCCATGCCGGATATAAGGGGAATAATGAGGCTATTATAGCAGCCTCTGTTATGAAACCCGCTCAGTTGCGTATTGCTGGACAAGTGAATTTATCTCCTGACCAATATACGAAATGGGGGCATGATTTGGAATGTGCCTTCATGGACGAAGAAGAAAATATAATAATAGAAAAGCTGCAAGTTTTAAAGAAATATAGACCTAATTTAAATAGATTAGAAGGGGGTCTCTAATCGTGGGAGAGGCAATAGTTATAACATCTGGTAAAGGTGGTGTCGGAAAAACAACCACCTCCGCCAACTTAGGTACATCGTTAGCTCTTCTAGGTAAAAAGGTTTGTTTGATTGATACGGATATTGGTCTTCGGAACTTAGATGTGATTATGGGATTGGAAAATCGAATCATCTACGATTTGGTCGATGTGGTCGAAGGGCGCTGCAAAATACATCAAGCGCTTATTAAAGATAAACATTTCGAGGATCTGCTTTATTTGCTTCCAGCTCCACAAAATAGTGATAAATCAGCGGTAAACGAAGAGCAAATGAGGAAACTCATAAGTGATATGAAACCTGACTATGATTATATCATTATTGACTGTCCTGCAGGTATTGAGCAGGGCTTTAGGAATGCCATAGCTGGTGCTGACAAAGCAATTATCGTGACGACTGCCGAAAGACCCGCTGTTAGGGATGCGGACCGTATTATTGGTCTGCTCGAAAAAGAAGAGCAGATTGAACCGCCTCAATTGATTATCAACCGGATACGCGGTCATTTACTTCATGAAGATGAGGAAATGGATATCGATGGAGTAACCGATTTTCTTAAAATTGATTTAATCGGCGTCATTCCTGATGATGACCAGGTCATTGTGGCAGCTAATAAAAAGGAACCTATTGCCTATAATCCGGACAACAGAGTCTCGCTTGCCTATAGGAACATTGCCCGAAGGATTCTTGGTGAATCTGTGCCCTTGACTCCGATTGGCGCCGAACAAAAAGGTTTCATCTCAAAATTGAAAAAATTCTTTAGCGTGCGGTAAATTTGAATTAATAATTATAAAGCGAGTGCATTCAATGCTCTCGCTTTTTCTTTTATCCCATCGCGGCTATAAGGATAGAGAGTTTGAGTTATATAAAAAAGGCAAGCCATCTATCTTGGCTTGCCTTTTTTATATGTTGATTAAGTATTAATAAATGCGACAGGTTATCCGCGTCTTCCGCCTCTACCGCCACGTTTAGATTCGGTGCTACGTTTAAGAGTAGATAAATTTTCTTCACTAGTCTTTAAGAAGCGAACCATTTTATCTTCGAAATTTTCCTTTGGTTGGAAATTACCTTTTGAACGAAAGTCTTTAGAACGGCTATCCCCTTGGCGTGGTGGGCGTTTGGTATAAGAAGAGGTTTGCCCTTCGGGTCTATCTATAGCCTTTTTGATGGACAAGGCAGTTTTTCCGTCTTTCTCACTAATCACTTTTACTTCAATTTGGTCGCCTACTTTAAGATGGTCATTAACGTCTTTTACATAGCTATCCGCTACCTCACTGATATGCACAAGACCTGTTGAGCCTCCTGGTAATTCTACGAATGCTCCAAAATTAGTGATACCAGTTACTTTACCTTGTACTTTGCTGCCTATTTCGATTGACATAAAAAAATGTTCCCCCTCAATAATGTTAAAACAACTTCATTATAACAAATTAAGAAGGAAAATATCAATTGGATTTTTTTCTCAATGATTTCATTTTCTTAACCAAAGCCTAAAATACGTCAAAACTCATAGTTTTCAATTAAATTTTTGTTCCAAAATTTATTTTAGAATGCAAAATTCAGAGGTGTTCAGAAAGAAAATCTTTTCTCCGTCATAGTCTGGACAAGTTGCTCATACGTTGTAATATAGCGCTTTGACATGAGCAGGGGGTAGATTTGGAATGGATGATCGCAGGAAAGATATCCGCAATCGTATCGCCAAGAGACGGAAGTTTAATGATAAACCAGCAGGAAATGGTAGTTGGACGGAGATCAATAATGAGGAACCGTATGGTTTTGATTCATTTAACGGGTATTCCGAGAAAGATCATCCGCTCTTCAAGAAAGAATATTTCTTTTTTAAAATCTTGGTCAGCGTATGTCTGTTTCTCATTATTGCGGTGATGTTTAAGCATCCTTCAGCGCGTCTGGATTCTGCCAGGAGTTTTGTCACGGAAAACATGAACCAGGAGTTTCAGTTTGCTTCGATTTCCAATTGGTATGAAAGTGCTTTTGGTAAGCCTATCGCTTTTTTACCGACTAAATCTGGGACAGAAACAGTCGATTCGGGCGAAGGCTATGCGATGCCTGCCTCTGCGAAGATTACCCAAACCTTTGAGACAAACGGCGAGGGTATCATTTTGGAAACAAGCAAAGGGTCTAAGGTTGAATCGATCAATGAAGGGGTGGTCATTTTTGCCGGTGAGAAGGAGGGGATTGGAAAGACGGTTGTTATTCAGCATGCTAACAAAAGTGAATCCTGGTATGGGCAACTAGAAAAGATTGATGTGAAACTTTATGAGTTTGTTAATAAAGGGAGCGAAGTCGGACAGGTTACAGTAAGTGAAGACGGCTCCAAGGGCAGGTTTTATTTAGCAATAAAAGAAAATGACGCCTTCATCGATCCTAAAAAGGTGATATCCTTTGAGTGAGTATGGAAAATTACTATTTAAAATCAGAGTACATCCGACACTGTGGTTCGTCATTGGAATCGCCATCCTTACGGCCCATTTCGTTGAAGTGATGATGTTGTTACTCATCGTTTTTATTCATGAGATGGGGCATGCAACCTGTGCTCAGCACTTTAAATGGCGGATTAAGTCAATCCATCTGCTTCCTTTTGGAGGGGCGGTTGAGACTGAGGAGTATGGAAATAAAAGCTTGAAGGAGGATTTGGCCGTCGTGCTTGCTGGTCCGCTTCAACATGTTTGGCTCATCGGAGCGGCTTTTTTGCTCTATTCCTTTTCCTTTATTTCCTATGAGCTGTATCAGCCTTTTTTGTATATGAATCTTATGTTGTTGTTTTTTAATTTGCTACCAATTTGGCCTTTGGATGGAGGTAGGCTTTTATTCATTGGTGTATCTCTTTACTGCACCTTTCTTGAAGCACAGAAATATACGCTCTATTTTTCTGCCGCTTTCGCACTCCTAGCTTTTTTAACTTGGCTCATTCTTGAACCACTTAACTTGAATATCTGGCTGATTATCTCCTTTATTAGTCTGTCACTCGTCATGGAATGGCGGCAGCGGTATTACGCTTTTATCCGCTTTCTTTTACAGCGCCATTACGGCCATACAAACGATTTGGCGAAACTAAAGCCGATTATGGTGGATTCACAAGAACCGATTTATAAAGTGCTGGAAATGTTTCAACGCGGCTGTAAGCACCCCGTTATCATCATGAAAAACGGCAAAGAGAGTGGTTCGTTGGATGAAACGGAAATCCTTCATGCCTATTTTTCAGAGAAAATGACAAACGGGAAAATAGGTGACCTATTATATTCTTATTAAATATGATATCCTTTCTTCAAATTGAGGAGAGGATTTTTTTAATGAAAAAGATGATCGCTAACCTATCTTCGCGTGAAAAAAGAGTGGCTGTGCTGGAGAATGATGTGCTACGTAAAATTGAAATCATGCCGCCTCACCAATGCAGTACGGTCGGTAATATTTATCTTGGGAAAGTAACAAAGGTATTGCCGGGTATGGATGCAGTCTTTATTGATTATGGAGCAGACAAGAATGGCTTTTTGCATCGTGACGAAATTCCGTCTTTCCAACTGACAAAACGAGACGGAAAAGCGGCAATTGGTCAATACGTCCGCCAAGGAGAAAAGCTGCTAGTTCAGGTGACCAGGGATGAAACAGGTACAAAAGGAGCAAAATTGACAGGGTTGATTGAGTTTTCAACAGATTCCCTCGTTTACATACATGGTATAGATTATGTTGGCGTATCTAAGAAATTCAAAAACGAGCACTTACAAAAACAATGGCGGGATACGGCTGTGCAGTTTAAACAGCCTAATGAGGGATTGATTGTCCGCACCTCGATGGAGAATGAAAGCGAAACAATTTTTTTGAACAGGTTATCTTCATTGCGTCAGCTCTATAAAGATCTTGAATTGAAGGCAGCCTCTCTAAAGGCTCCATCTCTCCTCTATGAGAGAGATAATTTCTTAGAGATGATTATCTCTGAAATGTCGAGAACGGGTTCGGGGGAACTTGCTATCGATGATTTCGAGGCATATCAAGAGTTGAAAAAATGGATACAGGAAAACGGTAAGGAATGGATAATATCCTATGAAACGGGTCCGAAAAACATTTTTTCTGAACGGAATGTGGATGGGCAAGTTGAGAAAGTGATGAAGAAAATAGTCTGGCTCGATAACGGAGGCTATTTAATATTTGAAGAAACGGAAGCATTCACCGTAATCGACGTCAATTCGGGTAAGTTCACTGGTAAAGTGGAAAAGGAAGCAACGCTGTTTGCAGTAAATCAGGCGGCAGCGAAAGAAGTTGCCCGTCAACTAAGATTGAGAAATATTAGCGGGATTATCCTAATAGATTTCATCAATATGGAGAAACCACAGCATAAGCTTGAAATTATCGACATTGTCAAAAAGGAAGTAGCGAGGGATGAGATGCGCGTTCAGGTTATTGGCTTTACAGAACTAGGCATCTTACAAGTGACGAGAAAGAGAACCTCACCGTCACTTAGTGAAATATTGACGATACCTTGTTCTGTATGCAGCGGAAGCGGGAAAGTTGAGAGTGCTGAAACAGTGGCCTTCCGGTTGGAGCGAGAATTGCTGGAGCATCGCAAAGCGGATGATGAAGCTGTCTGGGTGGAAGTAAGTAAAGCAGTGGCAGACGTGTTGTTAGGTGAAAAGGAATCATACAGGCCGACATTGGAAGAATTGATTTCTAAAAAGTTATTTCTTTCATTTGTCTCCGGTTCTATAAATACGTATTCTATTAAGCGCTTCGGTAGCATTCAGGAAATCGAGCAAGCCTTCGAGTGATGGACGAGAATTCTTACAAATATATTGACAGTTCTTCCGGTTTTATGTTAGGATTTTAATGTTATGTTTGTAGCACCCGTGCTACAACCGCTCAACAACAGGTCTTAAGCTTTTGTCTTTTTGACAGGACGCCTGTGATTGGCGAGTCTGAGACATTTAAGGAGGTGCAAGTATGTACGCAATTATCGAAACTGGCGGTAAACAAATTAAAGTAGCAGCTGGCGAAGCGGTTTACATTGAAAAATTAAACGCAGAAGCAGGCGAAACTGTTACATTTGACAAAGTTTTATTCGTAGGTGGCGAAGACGTGAAAGTCGGTGCTCCACTAGTGGAAGGCGCTACTGTAACAGGTACTGTCGAGAAACAAGGTAAGCAAAAGAAAATCACTGTTTTCAAATACAAAGCGAAGAAAAACAATCGTAAAAAACAAGGTCATCGTCAACCATACACAAAAGTTGTTATCGAAGCAATCAACGCGTAAGGGCTGATTCTAGATGATTAAAGTTGTCTTTGATGCTCCGCAGGAACGGATTACTTCGTTCACCTTAAGCGGACATGCTAATTTTGCTAAAAAAGGTTCAGATATCGTTTGTGCAGGTGTATCGGCTGTTTCCTTCGGGTCAGTCAATGCGATTATGTCCTTAACGGATGTAGAACCTGAGATTGAGCAAGGGAGAGAAGGCGGCTATCTTCGCTGCGTCATTCCGGGGAATCTTTCACCGGAATCCGAAGAAAAGGTGCAGCTGCTCTTGAACAGTATGCTCATATCGCTGCAAACTATCGAACGTGATTATGGTAAATACATGAAAATTATCCTCAACCAATAGGAGGTGGAACAAATGTTAAGATTAAATCTTCAGTTCTTCGCTTCGAAAAAAGGAGTAGGTTCTACAAAGAACGGACGTGACTCAATCTCTAAGCGTCTTGGCGCTAAACGTGCAGATGGTCAATTCGTTTCTGGTGGTTCTATCCTTTACCGTCAACGCGGAACAAAAATCTATCCAGGTGAGAACGTAGGCCGTGGTGGAGACGATACTCTATACGCTAAAGTAGACGGTGTTGTTAAATTCGAACGTTTCGGACGTGACCGTAAAAAAGTAAGCGTATATCCAGTTGCACAAGAAGCATAATTGGCATCTTTGAACAGAGGCTGACTCAAAAGGGTCTGATTCCTTCTACAAGACACTATATATCGCGTCATTTTTAATAATGGTATGCTATATAGTGAAGAAGGGGTCCGGCCCTTTATTTATACTATGGGAACGATAAATAACCAGCGTTTTGCAGGAGACTTTAGTCATTAGTATAAGAAAAACAACCTCTGACTTACAAAAGGCTCGCCAATAGGCGGGCTTTCTTACCTTTCAGGGGGAAATCTAAGATTACTTTATCCATCATATTTGGTTAGGCCAAATAGACAGTCCAATTCAACTATAATATCTCCAATTGGTGCATAAATAAGGCCCATTCTCTTTATAAGTTCAAATGGCTCTACCATCGTCCAAAGAACTCAGGGTGTGTGGCTGTATTTTTTGGACGGGGGCTTTCATGTGAAGGCATGTGAATCGAGCTTCATTTCCTGTTTGTTGTTTTTTTGATATACTGTACAAATGGAAGTATTCAACATGATAGAGCTGAAAAAAGTTTCTTTATCATAATTGAAGGTGTTAATAATGGATAAAAATTGGACGACTATTGAAACTCTACGTCAAACCAGGCATGATTGGCTGAATAGAATTCAAATTATAAAAGGGAATCTGGAGTTAAACAGAATTGATCGTGTCAAAGGCATTATTGATGAAATCATTATTGAAACCCAGAATGAAGCACGCCTTTCCAGTTTGAATTTGCCAAAGTTCAGCGAGATGTTGTTGACGTCGAATTGGAATAACGGGTCATTTTATTGCGAATATGAAATTATTGATGTTTTTGAAGGCTCTACTGAGCTGGACGAGCTGATGTATCGTTGGACGAATGATTACTTTAAAGTTTTGGAAAAGAATCTAGACCCATTCATTGAAAATATACTAGCTGTTTCTATGTGTAAAAAAGAGGTAAGCGATATGCGTTGTTCATTTCATTTGCAAGGCAGATTTATCAATCAAGCCGCTGTGGTGGGATTTTTAGAAAAGTCGTTAACTGCAGAGCAATCAATTGATATTTGCGAATGTAATGAAGATGAATTATTTTTTAAGATGGATATTAAGTTTTAGAGAAGTATACAGCAAGAAATGACTTGCAGAAAACAAGGAAGTGATAGCATGTTTGTCGATCAAACGAAAGTCTATATAAAAGGCGGAGACGGTGGTAACGGGATAGTTGCTTATCGTCGTGAGAAATTCATACCAAAGGGCGGACCTGCCGGCGGAGACGGTGGTAATGGAGCGAACGTCGTTTTTGAAGTAGAAGAAGGCCTGCGTACGTTAATGGATTTCCGTTATCAGCGCCACTTTAAGGCACCGCGCGGAGAACATGGCATGTCCAAAAACATGCATGGCGCTGCTGCCAAAGATATGATTATTAAAGTTCCACCAGGCACAGTTGTAATTGATGAAAAAACCAAGGAAGTTATTGCTGATTTAGTAGAACACGGACAGCGTGCCGTTATCGCTAAAGGTGGACGCGGCGGTCGTGGAAACTCTCGTTTTGCGACACCAGCTAATCCTGCTCCAGAAATTGCGGAAAACGGCGAACCAGGCCAAGAGCGCGATATAATTATGGAATTGAAATTATTGGCTGATGTAGGTTTGGTTGGTTTTCCTAGTGTCGGAAAATCCACTTTACTTTCTGTCGTATCTGCAGCTAGACCTAAAATTGCCGAATACCATTTTACAACGATTGTACCAAACCTTGGAATGGTAGAAACGGAAGATCACCGTAGCTTTGTAATGGCTGATTTACCTGGACTGATTGAAGGTGCTTCTGAAGGGGTAGGTCTTGGACATCAATTCTTACGCCATATTGAAAGAACAAGGGTAATTGTTCATGTAATTGATATGTCAGGCCTTGAAGGTAGAGATCCTTATGAAGACTACTTGACAATCAACAAAGAGCTTGAAGAGTATAACCTGCGCTTGACTGAACGTCCGCAAATCATTGTAGCAAGTAAAATGGATATGCCGGATTCAGCAGAAAATTTAGCCGCATTCAAAGAAAAGCTTGAAGAAGACTTCCCGGTCTTCCCGATTTCTGCCGTAACACGTGAAGGGTTACGTGAGCTACTATATGCGATTGCTGATAAAATCGAAGAAACACCTGAGTTCCCTCTTGATCATGAAGAAGAGAATACTGGAATTCACCGTGTTCTTTATAAACATACATCACAGTCAGATGAATTTGATATTGTACGTGAATCGGATGGAAGTTTTGCCGTCTCTGGATTCAAGATCGAGCGTCTATTCAAAATGACTGACTTCACTCGTGAAGAGTCCATCCGTCGTTTCGCTAGACAACTTCGTTCATTCGGAGTCGACGAAGGCCTTCGCCAAGCAGGTGCGGCAAATGGTGATATCGTCCGTATCCTTGAATATGAATTTGAATTCGTTGATTGATTAGATCCCATGATGGCAGGCAAAAGGAGGCGTGCTAAGTTTGAATAAGGCCGATCAGAAATTTTTCCTCGTTCGAGAGGATGTCCTTCCCGAAGCGATGAAAAAAACGCTGGATGCAAAAGAAATGATTGAACGGGGAAAAGCAGAATCAGTTTGGGAAGCTGTAAAGCGAGTGGACTTAAGTAGAAGTGCCTTTTACAAATACCGTGACACGGTTTTTCCGTTTCATACAGTTGTTAAAGAAAAGCTGATTACCCTGTTCTTCTATCTCGAAGATCGTTCTGGTACTCTATCGGAGCTCTTACGGCTCGTCGCCTCATCAGGTTGCAACATCATGACCATCCACCAAACGATTCCCTTGCAGGGACGAGCCAATGTTACTCTATCTCTAAACACGGGTGGGATGACGATGGATATTGATGATCTGCTTACAAAACTGCGTAAAATGGAGTTCGTCGAAAAAGTCGAAATAATTGGGAACGGCGCATGAAAAACAGCCTGTACATTTCACATGTACAGGCTGTTTTTTTTATCATGGGACATTTGTCGATTAACTATTGTAAAAAATCAGAAAATGACATAACATAAATAGTAGATTTTCCGTGAAAAGGGGATTATAATATGACATCAAAAATAGCATTTCTTGGACCGAAAGCAACGTTCACGGATTTAGCTGTATCGCGACTATTTCCTAATGATATAAAAATACCATTGAACACGATTCCAGATTGCCTTGATGCTGTCCGTGACGGGGAAGTGAATCACGCCCTCGTCCCAATCGAAAATGCTTTGGAGGGTTCGGTAAATATTACGATGGATTACTTAGTCCATGAAGTGACATTACCGATTAAAGGGGAAGTAACGATTCCGATTCAACAACATTATATGGTGCATCCGGATCATGCATATCCTGGTTTTAAACCGGATATGGTTTATTCGCATTCACATGCCATCGCACAATGTCGCAAATTTCTACATAAAGAACTAAGGGGCATACCGTATGAATATGTCACGTCCACTGCGGCAGCTGCGAAAATGGTGATGGATAATTCTGATATCAATATTGCTGCCATTGCAAATGACATGGCTGCGGCGGAGTATGGTTTGACGATTGTAAAACAAAATATTCATGATTATGAACATAATCATACAAAATTTATCGTCGTATCTAATAGCGAAGTCAATTTTGAAGGGCATTTGACAACTGAAGGCGATAAGAAAACGACGCTTATGGTTCAGCTTCCTGCCGATCATTCAGGGCAGCTGCACCAAGTCCTTTCTGCTTTCTCTTGGAGGAAACTTAACCTTTCTAAGATTGAATCACGTCCAATGAAAACAGGATTAGGCAATTACTTTTTCATTATCGACGTCGGAATGGCTCTTGACGATGTTCTCATCCCTGGTGCGATTTCTGAGCTTGAGGCTCTTGGATGTACCGTTTCAATCATGGGCAGCTATCCATGCTTTAAAGTCCTAAATGGTGTACCGCAAAGATGATTTCTTATGAATATAAAGGATTAAGGTTTCCTTTCCTCAAAGTCTGACCCAGATGCGGAATTGAACCGTTTAGGCTCACAAGGTTAGAAGATTGTAACCTCGTTTTCCCAAGAGGAAAAAGGTACAATATTCGCAGTGCATTGATGAGGGAAATACTTAATAAGAAAAGTGCCCCAGAAGTCTACTCAGGGGCATTTTTTTGTGCAAATTTATACACTGGAAGCCCATCAAATTTAAGTAAGTTTTTTTCAAAAAAACATCCTCAAAAGGCATAACTTTTGAGGATGTTTTCGTTTATTCAATCAACTAAAATGCCGGCATTTTTCAAGGCGTTCTCGGCTTCGTCAAGTAGTTCTTCAGAAGACGCGCTAAGTGTATGGAGATGAATACCGCTTGTTAGTTCTGATAAAAAAGAAGCATTTGTTGCGGTTACTTTAGTAAGGAATTGCTGAACTTCTTTACGATTGCTGACCATAATGGAAGCAGTCAGGTCACCATAAACCGGGTGCTCAATTTTGACATCTTTCACCGTAATGCCAATATCGACGAGTAAAAATAACTCTTCTTGAGCACGAGAAGGATCGTGCTGGCAAGCAATGGTCCGCTCTGGCTTTTGAGTGTTGCCTGTTTGTAAATACATATAGCCTTGGCTAGTAGCGATGATAGGTTCATTTCGCGCTTTCAAGAGCGTGATGTCACCGACGATAACCTGCCGGCTTACATTCGTTATTTGTGAAAGCTCGCCACCGGTTACTGGCTGCCCGGTTGTTTGCAATATATGTAAGAGTTTCGTCCGTCTTTCTTCCCCAAGTAATTTCTTTTTTTCCATAATAATTCACCTCGTTATATACAAACAGTTTACCACAGAATAGAGAATCTTATCGAATCGTACCTATTCCTGCCAGGCAGTCTGCTAAGCTGCGAATATCGTCCACTGTCGTGTTTTTTCCAAAAGAAAGCCGGACGAATTGACGGGCTTCTTCTTCACTTTTTCCAATGGCCATCATTGTTTTTGACGGATTTTGTTTGCCGATTTGGCAAGCGCTTCCCGTGGATACCGCAAAGCCCTGCTGATTTAATTCGAGCATGATGTACTGTCCTTGCAATCCGGAAAATGTCAACGCCAGAATGTGAGGCAATTGCTGGTTTGTCGCTTCGATAACTTGAAAATCAATCTTTTTTTCCTCGAGAAGCCGAATCAATTGAAGCCGAATCTGAAAAATTCGGTTTCGTTCATCTTCCATGATTTTCTCTAATTTTTTTGCAGCCGTAACAAAGGAAGCTATACCGGGAACATTGACAGTCCCTGCACGAAAACCATGTTCATGAGTGATATTTGATATAGGGGGCTTTAGATGATGGATGCCCGTGAAAATGACGGCCCCAATGCCTTTTGGGCCATAAACTTTATGGCTCGAAATAGCAAGACCATCACATACGGCAGATATCTCCTCAAGCGGCAATTTAGCAAATGATTGTACACAATCTACATGTAAAAAGGCATCATGTTCGCGAACGATTTTACTTATTTGTTCGATAGGTTGAATGACTCCGATTTCTGAATTTACATGTTGGACAATCACCAAGCAAGTACGCTCTGAAAGACAATCTTGTAGATGTTCGATGTCAATACGACCATCTTTCGAATGACGTAAATACGTAACATCGAAGCCGTTATTTGCAAGTTTGCTGACATAATTGGCTATGGATGCATGTTCAGTTTGACTTACAATTAGGTGATTCTGCCAGGCAGGCTTTGAGGCGATGAATGTATCTATTGCGATCATGTTGCTTTCGGAACCGCCGCTCGTAAAGACGACCGCTTCCTTTTTTATGTCTAGTATTTCCGCTAATTGCTGTCGTGACATATCCAATAAACGTGCCGCATCTGATCCGATATCATGCAAACTGCTCGCATTGCCAAAGAACCTCCGAGATGCTTCAACAAAGACATCAAGTGCTTCATTATCCATCGGTGTCGAGGCCGCATAATCTAAATAAATCAAAAAATCACTTCCATCCTCTAAACTTAAAAAACTCTTGATAATAGTTTAATAATATGTAAATATAGTTGTCAAGACACCTGTCATAAACAGGAGGAATGAAATAATGGAAAGAACGGAAGTCATAGTGATAGGAAGCGGAATAGCTGCCTTGAAAACTGCATTAGAAGTTAGCAAACATAAGCATGTGATACTCATCACAAAATCAAAGATACGTCACAGTAATTCCTATTTAGCGCAAGGCGGCATTGCTGTAGCAATATCTGAACAGGACGAGGTATCTTTACATAAGAAAGATACGTTGGCGGCTGGTCAGAAATATAACGAATTACATGCAGTCGAAAAATTAGTAGAAGAGGCCCCTTTGGTGATATCTGAACTCATCCATTCCGGTATGCAATTCGACCGCGATCAAGATGGCGGACTTTTGCTGGGCATGGAGGGTGCGCACAGCCGAAGAAGAATCATTCATAGTCATGGAGATGCTACAGGTAAGTACATCATGGAGCATCTAATAGATGACTTGAAAAAATCAGCGATACGGGTCTCTGAGGATACTGCGGCGGTGGAATTGATTATAGGAAAAGATGGTTCTTGCATTGGTGTCAAAACGCTGAAGAAGGAAGGCGGATTTGTATCTTACTATGCAGAACAAACTGTCTTGGCAACAGGTGGCTGCGGTTCTCTATACAGATTTACTTCGAATTCACAGACTGTTTCAGGTGATGGAATCGCACTTGCCTTCAAAGCTGGGGCACGAGTGCGTGATATGGAATTTATTCAGTTTCACCCGACTCTTCTTTTTATTAATGGTAAAGCAGAGGGGCTCGTTTCAGAAGCGGTCCGCGGTGAGGGTGCGCAATTAGTGAATGAAATGGGCAAGCCAATCATGGAAGATGTCCACAGGATGAAGGACCTTGCACCAAGACATATTGTGGCACAGACGATTTTTTCTTATTTGCAGCGCGGTGAAAAGGTATTTTTGGATATTTCGATGATTGAGGATTTTAAAAAGCGTTTTCCAACGGTGACTTCATTATGCGAAAAAAGCGGTCTCGACCTTGAATTCGGAAAAATCCCGGTTGCACCTGGAAACCATTTTTTAATGGGTGGAGTTGAAGTGGATCAATGGGGACGAACTTCTGTCGACTCTTTATATGCAGTTGGTGAAGTAGCTTGTACTGGCGTTCATGGAGCAAACCGTTTGGCAAGCAATTCACTTCTAGAAGGGCTTGTTTTTGGAAATACGCTTGGTCATTTGCTTGCCCACATGCCCTCAAGAACCATACCGTTAGAAAAAGAGCATTCCAAATGTTACACCATTTTATCCACAATACCTGATTTGGCTACAGTGCAGGAAATGTTAATGAGCGAAGCAGGAATCGTTCGAGATGAAGCGGGTTTAACTCGCTTAAAGGACTATCTTGAATCTTTTGATATAGAAAAATTGCTGCACATGGAAGTTACTGTATTATCAATAAACGAAATTACAAAAATCAATGCCATACTCGTAGCGTGGCTGATTGCTGAATCCGCTTTGACTAGAACGGAAAGCAGGGGCGGTCATTTTCGAAGTGACTATCCAAGCGAAGATGACTCCTTATGGCTGAAAAACTCTGTTATCCTTGCTTGCACGGATGTGAAAAACCGAGTAAAAGGGAGAAGACTATATGAACACATTGAAGCTTAAGCAGATGCTGCAACAATTTTTGATAGAAGATATAGGTGAATCCGATGTAACGAGTGATACGATTTTTAATCAAGATGAACAGGGTACTTTGACGTTCATTGCAAAAGAAGATGGCGTCTTTAGTGGGAGTGCTGTCATCAACACGGGATTTGCGCTACTGGATTACCGAATACAGGTTGAACTGTTTGTTCAAGATGGGGAAGTGTTTGAAACAGGCCAACAGCTTGCAAGAATAACCGGCAATATGGCTTCGCTTCTAAAAGGGGAAAGGGTGGTTTTGAATTTAGTGCAACGCATGTCCGCTATTGCAACACAGGCGCATAAAGCAACCATGATTTTAGCTGGAACGAAGACAAGAGCCTGTGATACAAGGAAAACTACACCAGGTCTGCGGATGCTTGAAAAATATGCGGTCCGTTCTGGTGGGGCCTTCAATCACCGATATGGCTTGTATGATGCCGTCATGATTAAGGACAACCATATTTCTTTTGCCGGTTCTATCACGAAGGCAGTACAAATGGTCAAAGCTAAGCTGGGACATACCACGAAAGTCGAAGTGGAAACGGAATCAGCGGACCAAGTCCAAGAAGCAGTTGAAGCAGGTGCCGATATTATTATGTTCGATAACCGAAGTCCTGAAGAAATTAAACATCTGATCAAATTGGTGCCTGAACATATCATCACTGAAGCTTCCGGTGGCATTAACTTGACTAATTTATCTTTATATCGGGAAACAGGGGTTGATTATATATCGTTGGGAAGTTTAACGCACAGTGTTAGGGCACTTGATATTAGTGCAAAGGTTGCGGAACGCGAGGGGAAAATTAAATGAACATACTGGAGATGGCCAAAACAGCAGGGAATGTATTACCTGAAACATATAAAGCGATGACAAAGGAGGAAATGGAGAGGCGAGTCCGTAAGATTAAACAGCAACTTGGGAGCCGTTTGTATATTCCAGGTCATCACTATCAACGTGAGGAAGTCATTCAATTTTCGGATGTAACTGGTGATTCACTTCAGCTAGCTCAACTTTCTGCGCAAAATCGTGAAGCGGAGTATATCGTGTTTTGTGGCGTGCATTTTATGGCTGAAACAGCAGATATTTTGACTACAGATGAACAGACAGTTATCCTTCCTGACATGCGTGCAGGCTGTTCGATGGCAGATATGGCGGATATTGACCAAACAGAACGTGCTTGGACAAAGCTGCAGTCCATGTTTGGTGATACGATTATTCCGCTAACATATGTCAATTCAACAGCGGCCATCAAGGCTTTTGTCGGAAAAAACGACGGTGCGACGGTAACATCTTCAAACGCACAGGGAATGGTCTCTTGGGCCCTCTCGCAAAAAGAACGAATTCTTTTCCTTCCGGATCAGCATCTTGGGAGGAATACAGCCTATGACCTTGGAATCCCGTTGAAGCAGATGGCTGTTTGGGACCCCCATAATGATGAATTAATTTATGAAGGGGAGCTGGAAGACTTGAAGGTGCTTCTTTGGAAAGGGCATTGCTCTGTTCATGAAAACTTTACAACAGCGAATATTGAAACGCTTAGGGCTGAGCAACCGGAAATGAATATAATTGTTCATCCAGAATGCCGCCGTGAAGTAGTCGCTTTATCAGACTATAATGGCTCGACATCCTTTATCATTAACATGATTGAAAAAGCAAAATCAGGAAGTTCCTGGGCAATTGGCACGGAAATGAACCTTGTCAAGCGTCTTATCGCAAATAATCCTGACAAAAATATCATCTCTTTAAACCCGAATATGTGTCCATGCCTTACTATGAACCGAATTGATCTGCCACATCTGCTTTGGGCGCTTGAATCAATAGCAGAAGGCAAAATCATTAATCCGATAAAAGTAGAAAAGAAGATAACGGATGACGCCATTCTAGCTTTGAACCGAATGCTTGAACGTGTTTGAATAGATATTTTGTTTTTTCATAGTCTTAAAAACACCTACTGACCATTATGAATAGTATCTTCTGGCATTTGGATAAATACTAAATAGGGGGTTCATCAGAGCCCCCTATTTAGTATCTACAATAATAGAAAAATGGCAATCTTTAAAGAGCACCTAAAGAATACTATAAAGGTATCGCCTTCATTCATGTTCCCGGATTTAAGATCAATATAGTTTCGTATCACCTGACAATAAAATGGACCTACGGAAGCACCTGCCATCCTCCACATAAATGCTACCGTTGCCTGAATCAGTGGAATTCAAACTGCTTAGTAATTCACTCGGATTACCTCCAAGGAGCGCAACAAGAAGGACGATAACTAATTCAACCCCGCCTCCAATTCCAGCTAAACTTTTGCAGCTCATCCCTCTTTTGTCCTCAACGTTTGAGCTACCCTGTCTTCCCTACCATTTCACTATTTTTCCTCCTAGAAAGCAATTTATGTACCTGAAGACACAGCCTTAGGTTTTTTACTTCGTATACCCGAATTTCCTTCACTTTAGACAGTGAAGTCTTTGCAGGACATTTAGATTCATGAAGAATTCCAAATATTAAAAAACCACAGCGATTCCTTTTCTAGGAATTCATGAAGTGGTTTCACATCTAGTTATATTTTTTCTACATCAATCAAAGATAATGCTCCTTGAAAATAGGATACCGCGAAATGAATGATATTCTTTTTTCAGTATGTGAACCGTAATTTTTCTTCTCTTAAAAGTTCTATCCATGTTCCTTATTCAGTGATCCAATCATAAAAGTCATTTTTCATGCATAAGGTTTCATGATAAAAATAATAGCAATTTAACCACTACATCATAGTATATATGGACATATGCACAGGAGGGGTTAACAGCGTGAAAATTCATATAGTCCAAAAAGGCGATACGCTTTGGAAGCTCGCCAAAAAATACGGCGTCAGTTTTGAAGAACTGAAAAAAGTAAACGCGCAATTAAGCAACCCGGATATGATGATGCCGGGAATGAAAATTAAAATACCTGGAACATCTGGGGCTGTAAAAAAAGAAACGATTATACCCAGCACAAATATTCCATCAGGAATGAAAGAAACTCAAATTAAACCGACTCACGTTCAGCACGTGCCAAAGAAAGAGCAGCAAATTATGCCGAAACCGCCTGTGAAAGAAAAGCAGATTATTCAGCAGCCTAAAAAAGAACAGCAAATTGTTCAGCCGAAACCTATTATTAAAGAAAAACAAATAGTCGTTCCAAAAGAAGTACCGGTGCCCGTTCCGATAGTCCCGGAAATCGATATTAATAATTATTATATGGTCAATATGACTAATATGAGTGTGCAAAAGCCCCCAGCGCCACCTCCTTTACCAAAGAAAAAAGAAAAGGCAGTGGTACCAAAAAAGAAAAAGCCAGCCGTTAAGGAGGTTTACCAAGAGCAGCCAGTTGTTCAGGAAATTTGTGAGCCTGTCGAAGAGTGTATTCCCGTAACACCAATCATGCCTGGAAGTGGTTTTTGTATTCAGCCACCCCCTTGGGCTTGTATGCCTATGCAAGGGATGCAAGGAGTCCCTTATCAAGGTGTTCCTGGCTTTCAGCCTGCTCCAGCTATTCAAGGTTATCAAATGATGGAAGAAAGTTCAGACGTAATGGGAGAATCTCCTGACATGCATACAATGGGTCAAGGATATGTCCAAGGAGCAAGTATGAATCCAAATACCCAGCAATTTTATCCATATCAAGCATCAGCACCGGTTCCACACCATTTTTATGGAGGAATGGCGCAACAGTCTCATGTAGCAGGTTCTTATATGCAAGAAGCTTATGAGTCATCTTCTGAATCGCCATCTTCCTACCCTCAGCAATATTTTACACATCATGCGGGTAAAAAAGAAGAAGATTGCGGCTGTAACAAGGGAATAGTTGGATCATACGGACCGGAAGTGAAGGGTCAGTACCATGCCGATCCGGCTGTAAATCCTAATGCACATCACCATCCTGATTATCATCAATATCAAGCAGCTCAGCCACAACAGATGCAACATCAATATGAAGAAGAGTCAGCAGAATCTGGTGACGGTTTTATGGGAATGGGAGGCCATCAAGGAGGTCAACCGGGAATGATGGGAGGCCATCAAGGAGGTCAACCGGGAATGATGGGAGGCCATCAAGGAGGTCAACCGGGAATGATGGGAGGCCATCAAGGAGGTCAACCGGGA
>NZ_JBNNTG010000019.1:60814-60899 GCF_050278525.1 Peribacillus sp. NPDC096540
AATGATGGGAGGCCATCAAGGAGGTCAACCGGGAATGATGGGAGGCCATCAAGGAAGTCAACCGGGAATGATGGGAGGCCATCAA
>NZ_JBNNTG010000019.1:60998-100776 GCF_050278525.1 Peribacillus sp. NPDC096540
CAACCGGGAATGATGGGAGGCCATCAAGGAAGTCAACCGGGAATGATGGGAGGCCATCAAGGAAGTCAACCGGGAATGATGGGAGGCCATCAAGGAGGTCAACCGGGAATGATGGGAGGCCATCAAGGAAGTCAATCGGGAATGATGGGAGGCCAACAAGGAGGTCAGCCGGGAATGATGGGAGGCCATCAAGGAGGTCAACCGGGAATGATGGGAGGCCATCAAGGAAGTCAACCGGGAATGATGGGAGGCCATCAAGGAGGTCAACCGGGAATGATGGGAGGCCAACCAGGAGGTCAACCGGGAATGATGGGAGGCCAACAAGGAGGTCAACCGGGAATGATGGGAGGCCAACAAGGCGGCCAGCCGGGAATGATGGGAGGCCAACAAGGAGGTCAACCGGGAATGATGGGAGGCCAACCAGGAGGTCAACCGGGAATGATGGGAGGCCAACAAGGAGGCCAGCCGGGAATGATGGGAGGCCAACAAGGAGGTCAGCCGGGAATGATGGGAGGCCAACAAGGAGGCCAGCCGGGAATGATGGGAGGCCAACAAGGAGGCCAACCGGGAATGATGGGAGGCCAACAAGGAGGCCAACCGGGAATGATGGGAGGCCAACAAGGAGGTCAACCGGGAATGATGGGAGGCTATCCAGGAGGTCAACCGGGAATGATGGGAGGTTATCCAGGAGGTCAACCGGGAATGATGGGAGGTTATCCAGGAGGTCAGCCGGGAATGATGGGAGGCTATCCAGGAGGCCAACCGGGAATGATGGGAGGCTATCCAGGAGGTCAACCGGGAATGATGGGAGGCTATCCAGGAGGTCAACCGGGAATGATGGGAGGCCAGTATAGAGGTCAGCCTGGAGGAGGCCTGTTTGGAGGTCAACCAGGAATAATGCCGGGGCAATTTGGTGGACAGCCGGAAGCAATGTTACCTGGACAAATGGGAGGCCAACCAGGTGAATTCGGGGGCGTTCGTGCGCCTGAAACGTTTGGAATGCCAACTTATGTAGATGAAAGCGATGACTACTAATTATAAGGATGACAGTGTATTTTACACTCGTCTCCGCTCTTATTTAAATCGTAAGCCAAAGAATATCCACCATCTTCAAAGTAGTGTCTATTTAATTACCTTTGAAAAGGATCCTCCGCTGATTCTCAAAGGATTTGACAGTTTTGAAAAGTGGGATCGACAAAGAGAATTGACTTCTTTGTTAAAACAAAAGGGATTCACTCAAACGTATTATATTCATCAGAATTTAATGCCTTTCCAATTTGAAGGGAAATGGTATGGCAGTATAGACTATTTTCCACCTAGTAAGAAAAAATTTCGATATTCTAATCAAAAGGATCGCCTTGAAGGAATTCAGTTACTTGAAAGCTTCCATGATGTTTCGGAACATCTGTCTATTAATGCCCCAGTTTTTGATCAAGCAAAAAAGTGGAAAGAACGGTTATCATTATTCAAAAAGAACTTTTCTTATATTCGCCAATATGTTTCCGAAGAGATTATAAAAGAATGGATTGGCTGGGGTGAATGGGCCCTAGATGGTTTTGAAAAAAATCAGTCTTTGTGGAATCAGGAAAAAAAAGTAATCATTCACGGTGATTGTGCTCATCATAATTTTTTGCGGAGAGCAGATGGCACCTTGACCTTAATCGATTTTGACTTAATGTCTAGCGCTCCAAGATGCATTGATTATTTACAGTATGCAAATCGAATATCCCATCATTTAGAAGATGCAGCTACGATGTTATGGCAAATCCCGCAACTGAAAAAATATCAATCAGACCCAGCTTTTTTATATGCTTTAACTTATCCAACGGATATTTTCCGTGAATGGAATCGCCATAATAAAAGTTCATCTCAGCTTCATTCTGTTTGGAAAATGACGGTGGAAGATTTTTCAGAGCGGATGAAGATGAATGAAAAACTAGCGGAAAAGATTTCCTCCCTAAATAGGAAATAAAACGTGCTTTTGGCCGTAACTAACAGAGTAAAATCCCCTTTAGACAACCATGATAATTATGAGCGAAGTATAGGCTCTATTGTAATGGGGAGGGTTGTTGGTGCGGAAAATAAAATGGGCATTGCCGCTTTGTACGGTATTAGCTGCCTCAGGTTTGGTTGGGTGCGCTAATAATAATGCAGCGGAAAACGAGAATATTACGAATGAGACAGGATACCATTCCACTGAAAAAGATGCGTTAGTTCGTAACATTAGTTATGAGAATATGGTTCAAGGCCTTTACAACAAGGATGATGAGTATAGTAAGCGGGATCGTAATTACCATGGTCATGAAAGTAAGCCACTTAGAGCTCGATCATCTTATTATAATGCGTATGAAGGTGAATTAGTCGACCAAGTTGATGGGGTGGCTAATGCAGTGGATTCAGTTATTGACTCTCGTGCCATTATCATGAAGGATGAGATGCTCGTGGCCTTGTTGCTCGATGACTATAACCAGGCAAAAGCTGTTAAAGAATCAGTAATGAAAAAAGTCGAACCACTCGCTGAAGGCCGGACCCTTTACGTAACGACAGATAAAGGCGTGTATTTCCGGACAATGACACTCGATAACAACCTTCGTGATGGTGATACGAGAGACTTAGTCATTCAGGATGCCAATGACATGTTTGATAACCTAAACATTCATGAAAATCATTTACAATGAATATGTGAAGCTGACTTAATTTGGAGTCAGCTTTTTTTGCTTTATCGGCTCGGCTGGATTTTTGGTTAATAATCCTTATTTCAGGTCAAACTACTTAAAAAGTAAACTCCCTTATGAGGTGAGAATATTGACAAATCAACTTAGAATTCAGTTTTTCTTGACACTTTTTATACTGCCATTTTGCTTTACCGTTTTTGCAGAAGAGTTGGTGCAACAGGAAAATAAACCAATTGAAAAAAAGGTAATTCTTCAGCGTATGTATCTTGATGGTGAGTTAAGTGAAGAAAAATTGACTGAAACAATTTGGACGATGGAAGACTTTTGGTTAAAATATCAAGGTTGGAAAGTAGTCGATCAGAATGAAGGCCAGATTGTACTTAAGAAAATAGAAAATGATATATCTCCGCTTTTAAAAGCAAATGGATATCTAGGCATGAAAAAAGATGGTACGTTATCCATTTTTATTGGTCGACCGGAGCATGCTAAAATCATTCATACTTTCTACCAAATAGACGTTGGTAAACTTGAGGTGTATAAGCAGGAAGAATTGCAAAAAGGCATACCAATCGTGAATAAAGACCAATACTCACAGCTTATTAAAGAGTATGAGCCATATTCGGTAAATTAGGATGGGAATAACACACCCGTCCTTTTTGCATGACTTAAAACTGGGAGTGGATGCTATATAAGGAAAGTGAATTTCATTTAAATGGAAAAATAATATCACCGTTTTTCAACAGAAAGATAAAACTCCCAACAAAATAAACAAGGTGTTAAAAGGAAGTAAGGTCTAGGGAAAAAGACCTGATCAATTGCTAAATAACTTTTAATAAACTTCCCTCCTTTTTTATGATAAAATGAGAGGTACAGCAAAATCAGGGAGAGAAATAATTTGTATGATTATATAAAAGGCAAGGTCGATTATATCGGACCTGAATACATAGTTGTGGAAAATGGGGGGATCGGATATCAAGTGATGACGCCGAATCCTTTTATTTTTTCCGCTCAATATCAAAAAGAGATTCAAGTTTTTCTGTATCATTATGTACGTGAGGATATGGCCGTATTTTACGGATTTCAGACTCGTCAAGAAAAGGCATTGTTCACCAAGTTGTTGAATGTAACTGGAATTGGGCCTAAGGGCGCGCTTGCCATATTAGCGTCAGGTCAGGTCGATCAAGTGGTGCAAGCGATAGAAAATGAGGATGAAACGTTTCTTGTTAAATTCCCAGGAGTCGGAAAGAAGACGGCACGCCAAATGATTCTTGATTTAAAAGGAAAACTCGAGAACATTATTCCGGATGCGTTTCCAAACTTGTTTAACGAAGGCATTACAGCGGCAATCAGCCAAAACGGCTATACCGAGGAGCTGGATGAGGCTATTCTCGCCTTAAAGGCTCTTGGTTATTCTGAAAAAGAAATTCAAAAGGTCGCAAAGAAATTACAAACGGAAGAAATGACGACCGAGCAATATATTAAGAAAGCATTGCAAATGATGTTAAGATAAGGAGTGGCGCAATGGAGGAGAGAGTATTCAATCAGGAAGCCGATTTGAACGAACTATCCTTTGAACAAAGCCTGCGACCGCAAAACTTAAAGCAATATATTGGACAGGATAAAGTGAAGGCGAATTTGAGCGTGTATATCGAAGCGGCAAGGATGCGTGAAGAAACGCTCGATCATGTTCTTTTATATGGCCCCCCAGGACTTGGGAAGACGACACTTGCTGTCATCATCGCCAACGAAATGGGTGTCAATATCCGCACGACTTCCGGGCCAGCTATTGAGCGGCCGGGAGATCTGGCGGCAATTTTGAGTGCGCTCGAACCTGGTGATGTGTTATTCATTGATGAAATTCATCGATTGCCTCGTGTTGTCGAAGAAGTTCTATATCCCGCTATGGAGGATTTCTGCCTTGATATCGTTGTCGGCAAGGGACCAGAGGCACGTTCGATCAGGATTGACCTGCCTCCGTTTACCCTCGTTGGGGCCACTACAAGGGCAGGTTCGCTGTCGGCACCGCTCAGGGACCGATTTGGCGTTTTGAGCCGTCTTGAGTATTACACGGAAAATCACTTGGCTGATATCATCATCCGTACGGCAAGAATAATGGACACAGAGATGGATGATCAGGCCGCAGGCGAGCTTGCCAGAAGGTCACGGGGAACCCCAAGAATTGCAAACCGTCTTTTACGTCGGGTCAGGGATTTCGCCCAGGTCCGTGGAGATGGGACGATAACGGCGGAACTCGCCGATTATGCACTTGAATTAATGCAGGTCGACCGTTTAGGACTCGATCATATTGACCATAAATTACTTAAAGGGATTATTGAAAAATTTCGTGGCGGTCCGGTTGGGTTGGAGACGATTGCAGCAACAATTGGTGAGGAAGCACATACGATTGAAGATGTGTATGAGCCATATCTGTTACAGGTCGGTTTTCTACAACGGACCCCTAGAGGTCGAATGGCAACGCCGCTTGTTTATGAGCATTTCGAAATGGAGATGCCTGAATGATGAATGTACCAAAAATGGTTATGATACTTGGCGTAATTATATTTGTGATTGGTTTTGCGATGAAATATATACATCTTGGAAGGCTGCCGGGAGATATTTTTTTCAAAAAGGGGAACACGACTTTTTACTTTCCAATCGTAACATCAATCATTGTCAGTGTTGTGTTGTCAGCTATTTTTTATCTAATCAGCCGTTTTAAATAATAAATTACTGCTTGATAGACAGATTAGGAAGTGGAACAGATGAAATTGGATATGTTTGATTTTCATTTACCAGAGGAACTGATTGCCCAAGTTCCTTTGGAAGATAGGGAAGCAAGTAGATTGATGGTGCTAGACAAAGCAACTGGTGAGCTTCAGCATGATGTGTTCAGTCATATCACGGAGTATATTAAACCTGGTGACTGTCTTGTGTTAAATGATACGAAGGTCCTGCCGGCACGGCTATACGGCAGTAAAGAGGAAACAGGCGGAAAAGTAGAAGTCTTGCTGTTGAAGCAAGAACATGATGATGTATGGGAGACACTTGTAAAGCCAGCGAAACGAATTAAAGAAGGCACGACAATCATCTTTGGCGATGGTAAGCTGAGTGCCGTCTGCACAGGTGTACTTGAACATGGCGGTCGAGTCCTTAAGTTTCAATATGAAGGTATCTTTTATGAGATATTAGAGGAACTTGGCGAAATGCCGCTGCCTCCATATATCAAGGAACAGCTCGACGATCAAGACCGTTATCAAACGGTATATGCGCGTGAACGCGGGTCGGCTGCAGCCCCAACGGCAGGGCTGCACTTTACGGAGCATTTGCTTGAGAAACTTAAAGGTATGGGCGTTCATATCGCTTTTATCACGCTTCATGTTGGACTAGGTACGTTCCGCCCAGTCAGCGTGGACGATATTGACAGTCACGAAATGCATTCAGAGTTTTACCAAATGACCGAAGGAACAGCACGATTACTGAATAAAGTTAAAGAAGACGGTGGGAAAATCATCACGGTCGGTACTACGTCGACGAGAACACTGGAAACGATTGCGTCCCGTAATGATGGCGTTTTTAAGGAAGAGAGTGGCTGGACGAGCATTTTCATTTATCCTGGTTATGAATTCAAAGGGATTGATGCGATGATTACGAATTTCCATTTACCAAAATCAACTTTAATCATGCTTATCTCTGCCCTCGCAGGCAGAGAGCATGTTCTTCATGCCTATGAAACGGCTGTGGAAAAAAAATACAGGTTCTTTAGTTTTGGAGATGCAATGTTAATTAAGTAATATAAGAGTGATATGCTCTTGAAGGGAGTTATTGCGTTGACAGCAATACGATATGAGTTAATCAAAACATGTAAACAGACAGGGGCACGGCTAGGTCGGGTTCATACGCCTCATGGTTCTTTTGAAACACCCGCATTTATGCCGGTTGGAACAATGGCTACTGTCAAAACGATGTCACCAGAAGATTTGAAACAAATGGGGGCAGGCATCATCCTAAGCAATACGTATCACTTATGGCTGCGTCCAGGACATGAAATTATCAAGGAAGCTGGCGGATTGCATAAATTCATGAACTGGGACAGGGCGATATTAACCGACTCTGGCGGTTTTCAAGTGTTCAGTTTAAGTGAATTCCGCAAAATTGAAGAAGAGGGCGTACATTTCAGAAACCATATCAATGGTGATAAATTATTTTTATCTCCGGAAAAAGCGATGGAAATACAAAATGCACTTGGGTCTGATATTATGATGGCATTCGATGAATGCCCGCCATTCCCGGCAACCGAAGAGTATATGAAGAAATCAGTCGAACGGACATCACGCTGGGCAGAACGCTGCTTGAATGCGCATGAGCGTCCAAAAGATCAAGGGTTGTTCGGTATTGTTCAGGGTGGAGAGTTTGAAAATCTTCGTAAACAAAGTGCGAAAGACCTTGTCTCCCTTGATTTCCCGGGTTATGCTATTGGAGGATTATCTGTTGGGGAACCGAAGGATATCATGAACCGCGTCCTTGAATTTACAAGTCCATTACTGCCAACTAACAAACCGCGTTACCTAATGGGAGTCGGTTCACCGGACTCATTGATTGATGGTGCGCTCCGCGGCGTCGATATGTTTGATTGCGTACTCCCTACACGTATTGCACGTAATGGTACGTTGATGACGAGCAATGGCCGACTGGTTGTGAAAAATGCGAAGTATGCCCGTGATTTTGGTCCAATAGATGAAAATTGCGATTGTCATGTTTGTAAAAATTATAGCCGGGCTTATATCCGCCATTTGATTAAATGTGAAGAAACCTTTGGTATTCGTCTTACGACTTATCATAATCTTCATTTTCTGTTAAACTTGATGGAACAGGTCAGACAAGCTATTCGAGAAGATCGCCTTGGAGACTTTAGGGAAGAGTTTTTTGAACAATATGGTTTCAATAAGCCAAATGCAAAAAACTTCTAATTCCATAAATATTTTAAAGAATGAAAGGAGTGAAGAAAAATGGGTAATTTAACACAAATACTTCCGTTAATTTTAATGTTCGTATTGTTCTATTTCTTATTAATCCGTCCGCAACAAAAACGCCAGAAGGCTACGCGAAGCATGCAAAGCAGTTTGAAAAAAGGTGATAAAGTTGCAACTATCGGCGGCATGCACGGAACAATCGATGCAATCGATGAATTGCAAATTGTCATTAAATCACCAGACGGTTCAAAGCTTACATTTGACCGTGCTGCCATCCGTGAAATTACGGAAAGCGCACCAAATAAAGAAGTAACTGTATAAGACAAACTAAAACCGGGCTATTATGCCCGGTTTTTTGCTGTGGTTTTTTAATTGGTTCGCGATTCTGAACTCATATTTACTCCAAGCACGCCACCCATCATGGCTGTGATCACAAAACAGCCGTAATAAATCCATTGTTTGATGGTAAAAAGTGCATCATTACCTAAATATTGAAAAAGAAAAACAACTAAAAGGTAAAGCAAGCCAGTACTTCCACCTAAGAATAGTCCTTGCTTTTTCCCTTTACCTCCTGAAATAAATCCACCAATGAACAGCGATAAAAAGGACACAATCATGATCACGTAGGTCAGGGATGATTCCGTCAGTGATGTAAAACGAAGAAGGATAGAAAAGAGTAAGCTTGCAATCATCGCTATGGCAAAGATGGAGCCGACGCCATAGATTACGGCGACACTCATTTTTTTAGTTTCGATGGTTATTCCCCCTTTTTAAAAGGCTGATACATTTAGCCTGTTGATGTGTTTGTACAAGCATATTCTTCCATTGGAACCTTTAGACCTTGTTTAAGAAGTTCTATGAAATTTGAAAAAGAAAATAGAGTAATTTTTCATTTTCAAAGCCATGCTAATGGATGAAGGAAGTGTTATTGAAGTGGATATCTATCTAGGTATTATTTTTCGAACGACGGTAATCTATCTAGTCATCTGGTTCCTTTTTCGAATGATGGGTAAGCGGGAAGTAGGGGAACTGAGCGTTCTTGATTTAGTGGTATCTATCATGATAGGGGACATTGCCGTGCTATCCTTTGAAGATTTGGAAAAACCGTTCATCAGACAGACTATCCCAATGTTTGTCCTCGCGATCCTCCAAATTACATTGGCTTTCCTCTCATTGAAAAGTGTCAGGTTTCGCTATTTCATGGATGGTAAGCCGCAGATCATCATCAATCAGGGTAAAATAGATGAAAAAGCGATGCGCAGACAACGATATAATTTTGATGACTTATTGACCCAGCTTCGTGAACAAGGAATTATTGATTTAACAGAAGTTAAATTTGCCATCCTTGAAACTTCAGGAAAACTCTCGGTGATTAAGAACAGCGAAGAAGAAGAAAGGTCGGAAAGTGAAGCCATACCCTTTCCACTAATAGTCGACGGAGAGATACAGGAAGAAAATCTTAATAAAATTGGAAAAAATCATTTTTGGCTTCTGCAACAGGTAAAAGAACATGGGGTAACAAAGGTTAAAGAGATATCGATTTGCGGATACATAGATGGCCAATTTTACATTGATAAAAATGAAACGAAGAAATAGCCGAAGCTGCTAAATGCTTCGGTTATTTCTATTTCCATGCAAACCTTGATAAAAACATGCCAATTACAGGGATTCGAATTAAGTCTGCTTTTTTTATGCTGCCAGTCAAGAGCATGAAAAATGTGAACAGCAGGAATACAACGGTAACTGATAGCGACAGCCGGGTTCCTAGAGGCTGAGAAGAGAGTGGAACTTGATAAATATAATAACCACCCCAACCGGAAATTAAAGAAATAACTAAAGACAACATATAACTTCGAAAATGAAGTGTGAACGGAACAACTTTTATCACAGTTGAAAAATGCAGGAAGGTAACGAGCATCGTACCGACCGCTATTCCGATTGCGGCCCCCATGATGCCGAAACTTTCCTTGGATGCCAGCAGCCAGATTACACCAATCTTAAGAATGTTTCCTGCAAGACTGTTAAACATAGCGGCTTTTGCAAGGTCAAGTGCCTGAAGCATCGACTGCAACGGATATTGAAAATAATAGAGTATGAAAAAAGGTGCAAGAAATTTAATGAAAACAGCAGCGTGGGAAGATCCATACATTACTTGTAAAATCGGTTCAGCAAAGATGAACAGAGTGACGACAGCTAAAGACCCAGTGACAAAGGTGATTTTAAGGGCCTGCTGAAGCCTGTGTTCAACGAGTAGAAAGTTTCCTGTTGTCCTTGCTTCACTAACTGCAGGAACGAGGGCTGTAGCTAAAGAAGCCGTAACAAAAGAAGGAAGCATGAGTAATGGCAGTGCGTATCCTGTTAACTCTCCGTATTGACTGGTAGCTGCGGCCGCGGTCACACCGGCAAGTGCCAAACTCTGAGCGACCACAATTGGTTCAAAAAACCAAGAAATGGACCCAATCATCCTGCTTCCAGTAGACGGCAGGGCAATCCCCATCAATTCGGTAAATGTTCCTTTCCCGGATTTGACATTTTTGAAGAAGCCTTTCCGGAATTTAAAATGTTTCTTTAGTTTAAAGCTTGTCAATAGGTAGACAAGTGATACAAGCTCACCAATAATCGAAGCAAACATTGCACCGGCTGCGGCATATTCGACTCCGTATGGCAAAAAGGCCTTTGTCAGGACGGCGATGAAAGTGATACGGGCCACCTGTTCAATAACTTGTGAGAAAGCGAAGGGCTTCATATTTTGCTTGCCTTGGAAATATCCGCGCAGGACAGATGAAATGGCGATAATTGGAACAATAGGGGCAATCGCCATAAGCGGCCATACCGTTCTTTCATCTGTAAATAAATATTCGGATAGAACCGGCGCAAAAAATAGCATAGCAGGAGTAAAGATCATCGATAAAGTAAATGTGCAGGCCAAAGAGACGACAAGGATTTTCTTGATTTTCCTTTCATCCCCTCTGGCATTGGCTTCAGCCACAAATTTAGATATGGCGATTGGAAGGCCTAACTGGGTAATATTGACGACAAGAAATAGGGTCGGTAAAGCCATCATATATAAACCAACGCCTTCTTCGCCGATAAAACGGGCGATGACAATGCGGTTAATGAACCCAAGAACCCTTGTTATCAGGCTTGCGATTAATAAAATCAGCGTGCCTTTTAAAAACTTAGACATTGAACTCCCTCCCTGCCTTCTCAAAAAAGCGGTTATGCTATACAATTATCTATATGCTTGTACTTGGACATAGCATGACAAAAGTGTTTGCGTTCTTACAAATGATCGAATTTCCTTCTTAGAAAATGCGCATTCAATTGAGAATCATTTTTACTGGAGGCAATGTGATGACAAAAAAGAATCACCCATATCAACGTTATTATGTAAAGGTACGTCCATTCTTGAAGAGCAAACGTGAGGAATTCCAAATGGTTGGTTTGAATGCTGTTACAGAGGAAGATATATGGGCAACCTTAACCAAGAACAAATGGAAGCGCCCTCAGGAAAACATTCACCTTCACGAACTCGTTGCCGACATTGTGACATTTTCCAGCAACCAGTTCATGACCTTTCAAATGGTCGAAGCTTATAAATCACCAAACCTATTAGAACCGCTTTCTGACGAGGAACTAAAAGAGCTTTTCAAAGAATAAAAGTAAGAAATACTTAAATTGACAGCCGTTTGTAAATGAATCATAATAGATATGGTTATGCTTTTTTTGGAAAAAGAGTATGGAGAGCTTTGTCTTTTTTCTACCGATTTTGAAGAGAATGCAATCTTATAAACGAAAAAAATGACAGTTTTTGAAACTTCATGAACAGGCGTATTATAGAAAGGGGCCTACTACATAATGGTAAAAAGAAGCAGAATCGTTGCGTTTTTTCTAATCGTACTTTTGATCTTCGCAGCGATGGGAACAACTTCAAAAGGAATCCTAGGGAATATCAAGCTCGGTCTTGATCTTCAAGGCGGTTTTGAAGTGTTATATGAAGTAAAACCGCTTTCTGGGGAAAAGATTACTCCGGATGTTTTGAAAGCTACAGTGAGCTCCCTTGAGCGGCGTGTCAATGTATTAGGTGTTAGTGAACCTAATATTCAAATTGAAGGGAAAGACCGGATCCGTGTTCAATTAGCCGGAGTTAAAGATCAAAACAATGCTCGGGAAATTCTTTCGACTCAAGCAAAAATATCTTTCCGTGATTACAACGATAAGGAAATGATGACAGGTGCTGACCTGAAAGAAGGCGGCGCGAAACAAACGTTCGAAAAGAATAAACCGGTTGTTGAAGTCACGCTGAAAGACGTGAACAAGTTTAAAGAAATCACCCAAAAAATCTCTTCAATGGAAAATTCGACGAATGTACTTGCAATCTGGTTGGATTTCGAGGAAGGAAAAGATTCCTTTAAAGATACAGCTTCACAAGATAATATGATTTCAGCTCCATATGTCAGTGAAGTTTTTAATACGAACAAGGTGTTTATTACAGGTCAGTTTACGGTGGAAGAAGCGAAAGAGCTTGCAGCCCTTCTGAATGCAGGTGCCCTGCCTGTAGATTTGAAAGAAGAGTACTCCACTTCTGTAGGTGCCCAATTTGGTGCAGGTGCACTGAATGATACTATTTTTGCAGGAATCATCGGAATTGCACTTGTTTTCATCTTCATGCTTGTGTATTACCGCTTCCCGGGATTCATTGCAGTCGTCACTTTAAGCATTTACCTTTTCTTGACGCTATTAGTGTTCGATTGGATGAATGCAGTCCTTACGCTGCCTGGTATTGCGGCGTTAGTACTAGGTGTTGGTATGGCTGTCGATGCCAACATCATAACCTATGAACGAATCAGGGATGAATTGAAACTTGGCAGATCCGTTAAAGCAGCCTATAAAGAAGGTACGAAAAATTCACTGGCTACGATCATGGATGCCAACTTAACGACCTTGCTGGCTGCGGCCGTTATGTTCTATTATGGAACAAGCTCAGTTAAAGGGTTTGCGACTACTTTAATCATTTCGATTTTAATGAGTTTCATTACAGCCGTCTATGGTACACGTCTTTTCATGAGCCTGTGGGTGAATAGTGGGTTCTTGGACAAACATACATCATGGTTTGGCGTGAAGAAGAAATACATTCACAATTTATCTGAGAAAATTAATTTAATGTCATTGCCAACACGCTTTGATAAAATCGATTTCGTCAAACATCGGAAAGTCTTTTATAGCATTTCAATCGGTGTTACCATAATCGGGATTATTTTCTTGTTCGTCTTTAGATTAAATCTTGGTATTGATTTTACAAGTGGTACCCGAATTGAGATCGCGTCCAAAGATGTTTTAACGACACAGCAAGTCAAAACCGAAATGGAAAAGGTCGGTATTGATAAGGACGATATCAAGGATGTTAGGCTCGCTGGAAAAGAAAATAAAAATGCTGTCGTTCGTACAGTCGGTGTGCTTAATAAACAGGAAATCGCTGAATTGAAGGACCATTTCAAGAAGGATTATGGAGCAGAACCGAATGTTAGCACCGTATCCCCGACAGTCGGAAAAGAACTTGCGAAAAATGCTATGTTTGCGTTAGCGATTGCATCACTCGGCATTATCTTGTATGTATCGATACGATTTGAATGGAGGATGGCTGTACCTGCTGTAGTAGCGCTTATACATGACGCATTCTTCATCATAACGATATTTAGTGTACTTCGACTTGAAGTGGATATCACCTTCATTGCTGCGATTCTGACTATTGTCGGTTATTCCATCAATGATACGATCGTAACCTTTGACCGTATTCGTGAAAACTTACGCTTCAGTCGTAAAGTCAAAACCGTCGAAGAGCTTGAGAATATTGTGAATATCAGTATCAGGCAGACTTTGACAAGATCCATTAACACAGTACTAACTGTTCTCATTACGGTTATCGCGTTGATGATCTTCGGTAGTGAAGCTATCCGAAACTTCTCCATTGCCTTGTTTATTGGTTTAATATGTGGCGTGTATTCGTCTCTATTGATTGCTTCCCAATTCTGGCTTGATTTGAAAATCAAAGAATTGAAGAAAAAAGGACCACTGAATACGGCAAAAGAAAAGAAACAAAGTCTTGAAGGACAAGTTTAATATGTGAGAGGGGGCTGGCATGATGCCAGCCTTCTTTTTGTGAGACTAACTTTTTGAATAGGGAATTACAACCATTATTGAGTTTAAAATAAAATTGAAACCGTTATTGTCGTTTTGTATAATAAATAAGTTGAGGGGTGAATTTATGTTAAAGCCAAAAACACGGTGGAACTTGCGAACTGCCGATGAAAACAAAGTTGCTGAACTAGCGGAAGAGCTTCATATCACACCTTTAGTTGCGGCCTTACTTGTTAATCGTGGCCTAGATACAATCGAAAGTGCCCGATCGTTTTTATTTGTAAAAAATCAAACTTTTCATGATCCTTTTTTACTGAAAGATATGGATAAAGCAGTATATAGAATAAGAGAAGCCATTCAAAACGGAGAAAAAATCAGGGTTTTTGGTGATTATGATGCTGACGGCGTGACATCGACTACGGTGATGATGACGACGCTTACTAGACTAGGAGCCGATGTAGACTTTTATATTCCCAATCGGTTTACAGAGGGCTACGGGCCGAATCCAATGGCATTCCGCTTGGCAGCTGAGCAAGGGGTAAAGGTATTAATAACTGTGGATACGGGAATTTCCGCAGTAGATGAAGCGAAACTTGCTAGCGAGCTAGGCATGGATTATATTTTGACGGATCACCATGAACCGGGACCGGAACTCCCTGAAGCACTAGCGATTATTCATCCTAGACGTGAGGAAAGTTCATATCCATTTGAAGATCTTGCTGGGGTAGGGGTTGCTTTTAAACTGGCACATGCCTTGCTTGGAGAACTGCCAGAGGATTTGCTGGAGATTGCAGCAATCGGTACCATTGCGGATTTGGTACCTTTAAAAGGAGAAAACCGCCTCATTGCAGCAAAAGGGATTGAGCAGTTACGCTTGACTAGACGTCCAGGGCTTGTTGCCCTTATGAAAGTGGCGAATATTCAGCAGGAAGCATTGAATGAGGAATCAATCGGCTTTGCAATGGCACCACGAATCAATGCAGTTGGACGCCTTGGTGATGCTGACCCGGCTGTTGATTTATTGATGTCTGAAAACTTGGAAGAAGCGACTGAACTGGCAAATGAAATCAATGATATTAATAAAGAACGACAGGCGATGGTTGCTGCAATGGCGGAAGAAGCGATTCAAGAGGTTGAGGAAAACTTCCCGCCGGAGTCAAATGGTGTGCTTATTATCGGGAGAGAAGGCTGGAACGCAGGGGTAGTGGGTATAGTAGCCTCCAAACTGGTTGAACGCTTTTACCGTCCGACCATTGTATTGAGTTATGACCGAGAAAAGGGGCTCGCGAAAGGTTCAGCCCGTAGTATTGCCGGATTCGATCTTTTTGAGAGTCTCTCTACCTGTCGCGAATTGCTGCCTCATTTTGGTGGACATCCGATGGCTGCGGGAATGACACTGAAAATAGAAGACGTACAAGAGCTTAGGGATCGCATGAACATGATTGCGAAAGACCAGCTCAGCGAAGAAGATTTCACACCTATTACCAACTTGGATGGAGCCACCACTCTAGCAGAAGTTTCCATTCAAACGATTCAGGAAATGAGCTTGCTAGCGCCATTTGGAGTGACCAATCCAAAGCCGAAAATTTTGATAGATGCCGTCCAGCTTTCAAGTGTCCGGAAAATTGGCGCCAATCAGAATCACTTGAAGGTTCAGCTTGAAGATAGTGAGAATCATAAACTCGACGGCGTTGGGTTTGGTCTCGGTCATTATGTGGATGAAATAGCTCCGCATGCTGAAGTTTCCGTAATCGGCGAGCTTTCCATTAATGAGTGGAATAATATCAAAAAGCCGCAAATCTTTGTTCAGGATGTATCGGTCAATCATTGGCAGCTTTTCGATTATCGCGGCAAGGGACAGGCAGAGAAGTGGCTAGCTGAGATACCGGCTCATAATCGGAAGATTGTTATTTTCTCGGAAGATATTTATAATAGATATCCATTTTTACAAAACCATCCTAATCTTGTTTATATCAAGAATGAACTAGATGCAGATCAGCTCGACTGCATGCAAGGACATGTAGTTCTTATGGACATGCCGCCGTTAAGATCGATGTTAAAACGGGTGATTGAAAATAAGCAGCCGTCACGGATATACGCGCATTTTTCTCATGAACAGGATCATTTTTTAAGCACGATGCCAACAAGGGACGATTTTAAATGGTTCTATGCCTTTCTTGCTAAAAAGGGTCCGCTTGATGTGAAAAGGTATGGTGATGATCTTGCCAAATACCGAGGCTGGTCAAGAGATACAGTGGATTTTATTTCAAAGGTGTTTTTTGAGCTTGATTTTGTTACAATAGAGAATGGGTTAATTATGCTCAAAACCAATGCGAAAAAACGCGATCTCAGTGAGTCTGAATCGTTTATAAGAAAGAAAGAGCAATTTGAGCTTGAACAAGAGCTTGTTTATTCTTCCTATCAGCAATTATTCGATTGGTTCAATCATTTATTAGTCCATGAGGCAACAGACCTTGAGGAGGAAACAAAGCAATGGATTTAAAGCAATTCGTAACAATTGTGCAAGACTGGCCAAAACCGGGTATTGTCTTCAAAGATATTACTACATTAATGGATAACGGTGCCGCATATAAATACGCAACAGACCAAATCGTTGAGTACGCTCGCGATAAAAATATCGATTTAGTGGTTGGACCGGAAGCACGCGGATTCATTATCGGCTGTCCAGTCGCATACTCATTGGAAGTGGGCTTTGCTCCAGTGAGAAAAGAAGGAAAACTTCCACGTGAAACGATAAAAGTCGAATATGGCTTAGAATATGGTAAGGATGTATTGACTATCCATAAAGATGCCATTAAACCAGGACAACGTATCCTGATTACGGACGATTTACTTGCTACTGGCGGTACAATCGAAGCGACGATCAAACTAGTGGAAGAGCTTGGCGGAATTGTAGCCGGGATTGCATTCCTTATTGAATTAACAGACTTAGACGGTAAAGATAAATTAGAAGGCTATGATGTGTTAACACTAATGAGCTTTTAATAAAGAAGAGCACTCTGACCAGGGTGCTCTTTCTGTTATTCCTGCTTTTCTTATATTTTGTCGAATTTCCAGTGAAAAAAAGAAGGAATCTTCATAAAATACATTTTTAGCCCTTTACAAGCTTGCCTTTTTTTTCGATAATAGTAATAATAAAGAGTTTTTCTGCTAATAAGTTTATTTGCACTTTTATCCGTTTAGGCGGATTTATTTTTTTCGCAAAAATTGTCACGTTTTGCTGAACAAAGGGAAGTGCTACCAATCATACTCAATCCGGATAATATCCGGTGGCAGTTAAAGTGGGGTTAAGGTGATTAAATGGCTAACGATCAAATATTGACTGCCGAGCAGGTTGTAGAAATGGCTAGCTTATATCTTCAGCCGGAAGAAGCTGAATTTATTCATAGAGCGTTTAAGTATGCAGAGTATGCTCACCGAGAACAATTTCGTAAATCGGGAGAACCGTATATTATTCATCCGATTCAAGTGGCGGGTATTCTAGCTGATCTTGAAATGGATCCTGCAACTATTGCGGCAGGTTTTTTACATGATGTTGTTGAAGACACGGAGGTCACTCTGAAGGATATTGAAGAGAATTTCAGTCCTGAAGTCGCCATGCTCGTCGATGGTGTGACCAAATTAGGGAAAATTAAGTATAAATCACAGCAAGAACAACAGGCGGAAAACCATAGGAAAATGTTCGTTGCGATGGCCCAGGATATTCGGGTCATATTGATTAAGCTTGCCGACAGACTGCACAATATGCGGACATTAAAGCATCTGCCACAGGAAAAGCAGAGAAGAATTTCGAACGAAACATTAGAAATCTTTGCTCCGCTTGCTCATCGTCTAGGGATCAGTACGATTAAATGGGAACTTGAAGATACGGCACTAAGGTATTTGAACCCACAGCAGTATTACCGAATCGTCAACCTTATGAAGAAAAAGCGTGCAGAACGTGAACAGTATTTAGAAGAAGTCATTGATGAAGTGCGTAAAAACGTGGAAGAAGTCCATATTAAAGCTGACCTCTCTGGCAGACCGAAACATATATACAGTATTTATCGCAAAATGGCGTTGCAGAATAAGCAGTTCAGTGAAATTTATGACCTGCTTGCGGTTCGGATTGTCGTCAATAGCATAAAAGATTGCTATGCCGTTTTAGGGATTATTCATACATGCTGGAAGCCGATGCCTGGCCGATTTAAAGACTATATCGCTATGCCGAAGCCGAATATGTATCAATCGCTGCATACGACGGTGATCGGGCCGAAAGGCGATCCGCTTGAAGTGCAGATCCGTACTTCGGATATGCATCGCATTGCCGAGTTCGGGGTTGCCGCACACTGGGCTTATAAAGAAGGAAAAGATGTTGGTGAACAGCCTTCATTAGAGGAAAAATTGACTTGGTTCAGAGAAATTCTTGAATTCCAGGATGACGCAACAAATGCCGAGGAATTCATGGAATCCCTTAAAATCGATCTTTTTTCTGATATGGTGTTCATTTTTACGCCAAAAGGCGATGTTATTGAACTTCCGTCAGGGTCCAACCCGATTGACTTTGCTTACCGGATTCACTCGGAAATCGGTAACAAAACGATTGGGGCCAAAGTGAACGGAAAAATGGTACCGCTGGATTATAAACTAAAAACAGGCGATATTATTGAAATTTTAACATCCAAGCATTCATATGGTCCAAGTCAAGATTGGCTTAAACTCACGCAAACATCTCAGGCGAAAAATAAGATCCGTCAATTTTTCAAAAAGCAGCGCCGAGAAGAAAATATCGAAAAAGGCAAAGAACTTGTTGAAAAAGAAATCAGGGTCATGGAGTTTGAACTGAAGGATATCTTGACTGCTGAGAACATTAAGCGCGTTTCGGATAAATTCAATTTCCTGAATGAAGAAGATATGTATGCAGCGGTCGGTTATAACGGAATAACAGCCCTTCAGGTAGCGAACCGCCTTACAGAAAAATGGCGTAAGCAGAAAATGGTCGAGCAAGAAGCGGATATTTCGGAAGCAGTTGCTGATCTGAAAACCTTCCCTAATTCCTCTAAAAAGCGTGACTCAGGTGTACGTGTACCAGGAATTGAGAACCTGCTTATCCGTTTATCACGCTGTTGTAATCCGGTTCCTGGAGATGAAATCGTTGGTTATATTACAAAAGGCCGTGGAGTCTCTGTCCATAGGCAAGACTGCCCTAACCTAGAAAGCGGTGATTCCGATCATCGTCTAGTGCCTGTTGAATGGGAAAGTACGATTAACGAACGTAAGGAATATATCGTTGAAATTGAGATCAGCGGGTATGATCGCCGCGGCTTATTAAACGAAGTGTTGCAAGCTGTCAACGAAACAAAGACAAATATTTCAGCGGTCTCAGGTAAATCGGACCGGAATAAAGTGGCGACCATTCACATGTCGATTTATATCCATAACATTGCACATCTACAAAAGGTCGTCGACCGTATAAAACAAATTTCAGATGTCTATTCCGTTAGAAGGATTATGAACTAAGGAGTTTTATTACTATGCGTGTTGTTTTACAACGTTCCAAAGCTGCCAAAGTAGTTGTGGCAGACCAAACAATCGGGCAAATTGAAAGCGGACTAGTCCTTCTAGTTGGTGTCACTCATGGCGATACAATTGATGACGCCGTCTATTTGGCCGATAAAATCGTTAATCTTAGAATTTTCGAAGATGAAAATCAAAAGATGAACCACTCACTACTAGATGTTGGTGGTTCGATTCTATCCGTTTCACAATTTACGCTATACGGTGACTGCCGTAAAGGCCGTCGTCCGAGCTTCACGGACGCCGCCCGTCCTGAAGAGGCGAACAAAATTTATGAATTATTCAATGAAGAACTACGCAAAAAAGGCGTCCATACTGAAACCGGTCAATTTGGCGCAATGATGGACGTACAGCTTACTAATGACGGCCCTATAACATTAATAGTGGAAAGTAAAAAGTAACCTGCTGCGGCAGGTTTTTTTGTTGAGAAAAAAGTGATTTATAACAAATTGAAAGCCAGCTTCCATGGGAAGCTGGCTTGTTATCATTTGAAATACCGCGCCAATCCATTATAGATAGCGGTTGTAATGTTTTCTTGATATTCATTCGTTGTAATCCTCAATTCTTCGACAGGATTACTTAAATAACCTAGTTCAATAAGTGTAGCTACACGATTGTTTTCACGGATAACATGATAATCTCCGTATCGGGAACCTCGGTTAGGCACCTGCATCGTGGTTCCTAGTGAATTGGCAAGTGTTGAGGCAAAATTCTGTTGATAGTCATGATAGTAGTATGTAGTTATTCCACTCGTAATCTGATCTATGGTGCTATCATAATGGAGGCTGATGAATGCATCCGCGTTATTGATATGTGAAGTGCTAACCCTTGCAGGCAGTGGAACATATGTATTACTGCTTCTCGTCAGTATCACTTTTGCACCTGCCGCCTGAAGCTTGTCCCTAAGCAATTCAGCGGTACGGATTGTTAAGTTTTTCTCAAGAGTACCACCGACGCCAATTGTACCGCTGTCCCTGCCGCCATGGCCGGGATCGATTACGATGACTTTATCCTCTAAATATTTTTCAACGCCTGGACGCTTGATCTGCTCAGCGTTACCTTCAATCGTCACAATCCAACCAGCAACATAAGCAGTTTGGCCATTCTTGAGTTTAATGGAGTACCAATCGCCCTCCATACCGAGAACCGAGAACGTTTCACCTTCATTCACCTGCGCTACAATCTGCGAGTTCCCATCTGGCCTACTTCTAAGGATTGTCCCATCATGAATGGTGGTAATCTTACTGCCAGTTACGTCAATCTTCTTTTTCGTTCTTGTTTGTTCGGCATTCTCTAATTCTATATACCAGCTCACTACCCAGCCTTTTTTTGAATCAGAAAGCTGAAGCTGCGTCATTTGGCCCTTCGTTTGCAAAACTTGGTAGGTTTCATCCTTGTTCACCGAACCAATGATTTTACTGTTAGGAGAGGCCGTTTTCCGCACATTTAAACCAGAAACGGTTACTCTTGCAGTGGCACCAGCCTTATTGATTTTCATCTCACTCTTATTGTTACCCAACTCTATGTAAGATTTGGCGACCCAGCCATGGTTTCCTTTAAAATCAATTTCAACCCATTCGTTTTCAATACGATAAACAGTAACCATCGTATTTTTATTCAGCTTACCGAGTGTGGCACTGCTTTTCGTAGGTTCAGAACGAACATTGAGACGATCGACCAAAGTGACTCCCGTTTGCACGGATTGTTCAGATTCGTCTTTCTGCTGCTTCGTATCTTTCTCTACTGCATTCTCTGAAGCCTTAGTGAGCTTGAGATAGTCAGAAGAGACCCAACCTTCGATTCCTGCATGTTTGATTTGAATCCAATTTTCATTTTTTTCAATAACGTCAACAGCGGTTCCTTTCGTTATCGAACCAACTGTTTGAAATGTAGTACCGGGTCCTGTACGGACGCGGACAGAGCTACCGGTAATTATGCCCTGACCTGATTTCTTCTTAACCTGATTTGAATCTGATTTTTTTTCCACAAGCCAATTGGCAACCCATCCCGTTTTACCGGCGCCAATCCGAATTTCAATCCAATCGCCATCTTCATTCACAATCGGATATGTTTCCCCTTTTGTAAGTTTTTTCACGATAGGAAAACTGAGGCCTGCTCCTTCACGGACATTGACCACCTTGGTTGTCACGACAATTTCCCCTTCGTTTTCTCCAAATGCAAGATTGACGGGGAAAACCGCTGCTATTATCAGCATTAGGATCATGCCAAATAATCCTGATTTCTTCTTCATAAGTTGTCTCTCCCTTTTATATCTATATGTATGTATTCTCGTTCAATAAAAATTTTCCTCTTTCCTTGTGCAAAAAACATTGTTTTTAGGAAAGAATAAGTCATATTAACTAATGGAGGGTAGCCATATGAAATTCAGCGAAAAAGGCCAAACGAGTTTAAGCGGAGGCAATCAAGTACTAGGAGTCGATTTTCACGATTTTATTCAAAAGGAACAAAGCGCAAATTTTATTGAATTAGCATCCGAATTCGGAGTCAATGTCCGAACAATCAAGAATATGAAAAAACACTTGAACCAATAAAATACGACAAAATTCTTAGCCTATCTTGACAATTGATGTTAACGTCCGTATGATTATAAAGTATCAGACTTATTACTGCAACAACCAATGATGGAGAAGAGTAATTAAGAAACACATGAAAAGAGAGGAAATGCCGAGGCTGAAAGCATTCCACATGATGACTTAATGAAAGAACCCTCCGTAGGCTCTACTCTGAACGAATCTTTTTAGTAGGAGATGGACGTAAAGCAGGCGTTAACTGTTTTTGAGCGGAGGCACTTATTTATTGTGTTTCAACTAGGGTGGCACCACGGGATATCCAACTCTCGTCCCTTGTAACGACTATGTTACAAGGGGCGGGAGTTTTTTGTTTGGAAAAAATTCAGTACAGCGTCGTATAAGAAATGACGCCTTGCTTTAAAGGAGGAAACAATTATGTCTATTCAGATTCCTAGAGGAACGCAGGATTTATTGCCTGGGCAAACGGAAATTTGGCAGTATATCGAAAAGACAGCGCGTGAGATTTGTCACCGTTATCAATATAAAGAAATCCGTACACCGATTTTTGAACACACAGAGCTGTTCTTACGTGGTGTGGGTGATACAACCGATATCGTGCAAAAAGAGATGTATACATTTCAGGACCGCGGTGAACGGAATTTGACCCTTCGTCCTGAAGGCACTGCATCAGTTGTTAGATCATACATTGAGAACAAAATGTTTGGTTGGGCAAATCAACCGGTCAAACTTTATTATATCGGGCCGATGTTCCGTTACGAACGTCCGCAAGCAGGTCGCTTCCGTCAGTTCGTTCAATTTGGCATCGAGGCATTAGGAAGTAAAGATCCGGGAATTGATGCAGAGGTTCTATCGCTGGCAATGAATCTTTACAAAGCGCTTGGGTTGACAAAACTGAAGCTTGTAATAAATAGCCTTGGTGATAATGAAAGCCGGACAGCGCATCGCAATGCGTTAATCAAGCACTTCGAACCCCGTATCGGCGAGTTTTGCAGCGATTGTCAAAACCGTCTTGAAAAAAATCCATTGCGTATTCTAGATTGTAAAAAAGACCATGATCACGAATTGATGAAAACCGCACCTTCCATCATTGAATATTTAAATGATGAATCATGTACCTATTTCGAAAAAGTGAAAAAACACTTAACGGATTTGGAAATCGAATTCGTTGAAGATCCGACGCTTGTACGCGGCCTGGATTATTATAATCATACGGCTTTTGAAATCATGAGTGATGCTGAAGGTTTTGGGGCAATTACGACACTTTGTGGAGGCGGCCGTTATAATGGGCTTGCTGAAGAACTTGGCGGACCGGAAACACCAGGGATTGGCTTTGCGCTGAGCATTGAACGTCTGATTGCAGCACTTCAAGCCGAAAACATCGAACTTCCAATCAAAAAGGGCATTGACTGCTACCTGGTTTCACTAGGTGAAGCCGCTAAGGATTATAACGTCAAACTAGCCTACCAATTGCGAAATGCCGGTTTTACAGTCGAAAAAGACTACCAAGACCGTAAAGTAAAAGCCCAATTTAAATCAGCCGATCGCCTTGAAGCAAGATACGTAGCGACACTCGGAGATGATGAATTGAAAAAGAATACAATTAATCTAAAGTTCATGGAAACCGGTGAACAAGTTCAAATGGATCTTACTACATTCGTTGAACAATTTAAAAAGCTACAGGCTTAAGGGGGAAATACCATGTTTGGCAGAACATACTTCAATGGAGAAATAACAGAAGCAGCTATTGGTGAAAAAGTTACATTAAAAGGATGGGTACAAAAACGTCGTGATTTGGGCGGAGTAATCTTTATCGACCTTCGTGACAGAAGCGGAGTCGTACAAGTTGTTTTCAATCCGGACATCTCAGCAGAAGCATTGGCGACAGCCGAAAAAATTCGTAATGAATATGTTCTTGATATCCAAGGTACAGTCATCAAACGTGATGAAGCTAACTTCAACCCTAATGTAACAACAGGTACAATTGAAGTTCAAGCAGAAAACGTTACAATTTTAAATGAAGCAAAAACACCTCCATTCATCATTGATGAAAGAACAGATGTTTCTGAAGATATTCGCTTAAAATACCGCTATTTGGACTTGCGTCGTCCGGCGATGTTTGAAACGTTGAAAATGCGTAACCAAACAACAAAGGCGATTCGTGATTACTTGGACGGAGAAGGCTTCCTTGATATCGAAACACCTATTTTAACGAAAAGTACACCAGAAGGCGCACGTGATTACTTAGTGCCTAGCCGTGTACACGAAGGTGAGTTTTATGCACTGCCACAGTCACCGCAAATCTTTAAGCAGCTATTGATGGTATCCGGTTTCGAACGTTATTATCAAATTGCCCGCTGTTTCCGTGATGAAGATTTACGTGCTGACAGACAGCCTGAATTCACACAAATCGATATTGAAACTAGCTTCATGAGCCAGGAAGATATCATTAAAACGGCAGAAAACATGATGGCTAAAGTGATGAAAGATGTAAAAGGGCTGGACGTAACACTTCCATTCCCAAAAATGACATATAATGAAGCGATGAGCCGTTATGGTTCCGACAAACCTGATACACGTTTCGAAATGGAACTTAAAGATGTTTCAGAAATCGTGAAAGACAGTGATTTTAAAGTGTTCACAGGTGCTATTGCGAATGGTGGACAAGTCAAAGCAATCGTTGTTAAAGGCGGAAATGCAGATTATTCCCGTAAAGACATTGATGCATTGGCTGAATTTGCAGCTATTTACGGTGCAAAAGGCCTTGCTTGGTTAAAAGTAGAAGAAGATGGCGTAAAAGGACCAATTGCAAAATTCTTTGCTGAAGACCAACAACAATTAGTTGCTGTATTGGAAGCAGAAGTAGGCGACCTGATCTTATTCGTTGCAGATAAGAAAAGCATTGTTGCAGATGCACTTGGCGCACTTCGTATCAAGCTAGGTAAAGAAAGAGGCTTGATCGACCAAAGCAAGTTCAACTTCCTATGGGTAACAGACTGGCCATTACTTGAATACGATGAAGAAGAAGGACGCTATTATGCAGCTCACCATCCATTCACAATGCCATTCCGTGAAGACTTGGAAAAACTGGAATCAGACCCAGCCAGTGTCCGTGCACAAGCGTATGACCTTGTCTTGAACGGCTACGAACTTGGCGGTGGATCACTGCGTATTTTCGAACGCGACGTTCAAGAAAAAATGTTCAAAGTGCTTGGATTCACAGAAGAAGAAGCAAACGCACAATTCGGCTTCTTAATGGATGCTTTCGAATATGGAACACCTCCACACGGCGGAATCGCTCTTGGATTGGACCGTATGGTAATGTTGCTTGCGGGTCGTACAAACCTTCGCGACACCATCGCGTTCCCGAAAACAGCAAGCGCAAGCGACTTGCTAGTTGATGCTCCAAGTACTGTAAGCGATAAGCAATTAGCAGAACTTAGCTTAAGACTTGCTGCATTAAAGAAATAATTTTATTGGAAAAAAATATGAAAATTTACCTAGATGCTTTCTCTTGAAACGGAGTAAAGCATTATGATATGATATTTTCAATAAGTAAGAGTCCTGATGTGTTCGTTCTTTAACCTATAAGTTTTGACCGAACACTTATAGTTACCGGGAGCACTAGTTTCCTGGCCGCGTAAATGCCTCCCTCATAGAGGACTTACAAACGCGAGGAACCGAGCACCCACCTGCGGAGAGCGGGTTCAAAACAAAGGCGTAAACGGCACAATTGGGACTCTTATAACTAACAAAGCAACTCATGTTGAGTAAACATGGGTTTTTTTGTGCAGAAAAGCTGGATTCACGAGTAAAAAGTGGAAACTCACGAGTAAAAGTGGAAACTCACGAGTAAAAAGCAGAAACTCACGAGTAAAAGTGGAAACTCACGAGTAAAAAGCAGAAATTCACGAGTAAAAGTGGAACTCACGAGTAAAAAGCCTAACTCACGAGTAAAAAGCTAAAACTCACGAGTAAAAAGCAGAAACTCACGAGTAAAAGTGGAAACTCACGAGTAAAAAGCAGAAATTCACGAGTAAAATGCCTAACTCATGAGTAAAAAGCAGAAATTCACGAGCAAAAAGCAGAAACTCACGAGTAAAAAGCTAAAATTCACAAGTAAAAAGCAGAAACTCACGAGTAAAAGCTAGATTCACGAGTAAAAGCTAGATTCACGAGTAAAAGCTAGATTTACGAGTAAAAGCCGAAACTCACGAGTAAAATGCCCAAACTCACGAGAAAAAAGCTAAAACTCACGAGTAAAAAGCCGAAACTCACGAGTAACCACAATTTTTCAGATACCCAGGCAGGAATCAAAAGCATTATCAAAGAAAATATAGAAGAAGGAGTGATGGATTGATGAAAAAACCATGTGAAAAGCCAATGAAAATGCTTAAGCTGGAGGCATTAAGCAGAAGGCTCTCACCAAACCACCCTAAACAGAAAAAAATAACGAATGATTACCGGAAAATCCGTACTGGTTTTAACGGAGAATCAAGTATTGGAAAAGAGTTAATGGATCTTTCAAAAAAATATCAAATATTTCATGACCTCAGACTGAGCCGCGATGAGAGCCGCTTTTTCCAAATGGACTTCCTTATCGTATCTACGAATTACTGCATTATCATCGAGGTGAAAAACTTTGCCGGCTTGCTCTATTTTGATCGTACCTATCCCCAATTGATTCGGACAAAAGATGGACAGGAACAAGCCTATCTTGATCCGCTTATCCAGGTGGATGTGCAAAAATCACGCTTAACCAATTGGCTAAACCTTCATAAATTCCCGCTGCTTCCGATTGAAACTCTCATTGCTAATGCAAACTCGAACACCATCATTAAGACTACTCCTGGTCATGCCCCCATTTTCAAGCAAATCACCGGTAAAGAAACACTCATCTCAAAAATTCAAACTCTTGAAAAAAAGTATCCATCTGCGTACTTAACCCAAAGGCAGCGCAATAAACTTTCAACCACATTCATTCAAAAAAACACTCCACATAATCCGGATATACTCAAATGGTATCAAATCTCTGAAACGGATTTGCTTAAAAGCGTTCACTGCCCAGAATGTTTAAATCTCCATATGCAACGTCACTGGGGAAAATGGACATGCGCGCATTGTTCTTACTCTTCCAAAGATGCCCACATCCAAACTCTTCGTGATTATGCTCTACTCATAAGGCCTAAGATTACAAATAAACAAGCACGGTTATTTTTACAGATTGAATCGATAGATATCATGCAAAGAATGCTATCTGTAATGGAATTGCCTTATACAGGGCAATTTAAAAATCGAGAATATAACCTTGATGGTTTATTTCACGAGTAACCGGCCTAAACTCACGAGTATCCGGCCAAAATTCACGAGTAACCGGTCCAAACTCACGAGTATCCGGCCTAAACTCACGAGTATCCGTACAAAATTCACGAGTAACCGGTCTAAACTTCACGAGTATCCGGCCTAAACTTACGAGTAACCGGTCTAAACTCACGAGTAACCGGTCCAAATTCACGAGTAACCGGTCTAAACTCACGAGTAACCGGTCCAAACTCACGAGTATCCGGCCTAAACTCACGAGTATCCGTACAAAACTCACGAGTATCCGGTCCAAACTCACGAGTATCCGGTCTAAACTCACGAGTAAACATCAAAAACCCCCATTTAAGGAACATTCCACAATATACATTCGTAGAGTATGTAGTAAGGCTGAAATAATTTGAGCAAGGAAAAAGAAAGTAGTGAGGGCTTTGAAAGACTTATTGGATGCTAAGAGGAGAGAAATGCTTCAATTAGTGGAGCAGCTTGTGAATATTGATAGTGGTTCTTATACAAAACAAGGAATTGATAAAATTGGTGCGATTTTAAAAACGAAATTTGAGAGTCTTGATTTTATAGTGAATATTGTGGAACAAAAGAATTATGGCAATCAACTAGTTATTCAGCATCGTGATGCGCTTCAACCACATATTCTCGTTGTCGCACATATGGATACAGTTTTTCCAGAAGGGACGGTACAGAAACGTCCTTTTAAAGTGATAGGAAATCGCGCATACGGACCTGGTGTTGCTGATATGAAGGCAAGCTTAGTCGAACTTTTTTATGCGATTCTTTGCATGAAACAGGCGGGGCAGACTGGATATAAACATATTCAAATCATTCTCAATAGTGATGAAGAGATAGGGTCTCCTTCTTCTGCTTCACTCATTTCAGAAAAAGCGGCCAATAAGAAATTTGCGTTAATTCTAGAACCGGCGAGATCGGATGGCTCACTGGTTACAGCGAGGAGAGGTTGCGGGCAATTTAAAGTGGAAATAGTAGGAGTGTCTGCCCACTCGGGGATAGAACCGGAAAAAGGACGAAGTGCAATTGAAGAATTGGCTCATAAGATTATCGCCCTGCACCAATTAAATGATCTTAAACAGGGCATTAGTGTTAATGTCGGGATGATTGAAGGCGGTACAGCTGTCAATACCATTGCCTCGCATGCCGCTGCCTTTGTGGATGTGCGAATCTCAGAAAAAAGGCAGGAAGTTATTATCCTAAAACAAATGAAAAAAATCTGCGCTCAAACTTATATTGCGGGAACGAAAACGACGCTTAGCGGTAAAATGGACCGGCCGCCCATGGAAAAGAACGAACAAACGACCATTCTATTAGAGGCTATCAATCAGGCGGGGAAGGAAATCGGCATCAATATCACCGATACGGCTACGGGTGGAGGTTCAGATGCTTCTTTTACATCTGAATTAGGAATTGCAACTGTTGATGGACTAGGGCCAATTGGCGGGAATGCACATAGTGAAGACGAGTATTTAGAAATTCCTAGCCTGACAGAACGAACGCTTCTTCTAGCAACAGTTCTTCAAAAATTATCAACAATGAACTAGTATGCTAATTCCGATAACTCTGCTCATATTTCACTTGTCATAAATGATGTTTATGATATATTGTTAATTGGGAATCTAAATAAGAACAGAATTTATTGGAGTTGAATATATATGCTGCATCAGTTTTCTAGAAATGAATTAGCAATTGGTAAGGAAGGCATAGATATACTGAAAAACACGACCGTTGCTGTTCTAGGTGTAGGTGGCGTCGGTTCCTTTTCGGCTGAGGCATTGGCACGTACAGGAGTAGGTCGTATTATCCTTGTAGATAAAGATGATGTCGACATCACTAATGTGAACAGACAGATTCATGCTCTTCTCTCAACTGTAGGTCAGCCGAAAGCGGAATTGATGAAGGCCCGCATTCAAGATATTAATCCGGACTGCGAAGTAGTCGCTCTAAAAATGTTTTATACAGAAGAAACGTTTGAGGAGTTCTTCAGTTATAATCTTGACTATGTCATTGATGCATCAGATACGGTCATTTATAAGATGCATGTAATGAAGGAATGCCTGAAACGAAATATCAAGGTAATCTCAAGCATGGGAGCAGCCAATAAAATGGACCCAACCCGTTTCCAAATTGCCGATATTTCCAAAACGCATACAGATCCGCTTGCCAAGGTCATTCGTACAAGATTACGAAAAGAGGGCATCACAAAGGGAATTCCTGTCGTCTTTTCCGATGAAAGCCCAATTGTCATACGTGAGGAAGTTCGAAAAGAAGTGGGCAATGACAATGCAAAAATCCGCAAAGCTCAAATGCCGCCATCTTCGAATGCATTCGTACCATCTGTAGCTGGCTTAATTGCAGCCAGTTGGGTAATCAATGATATTATAAAAGACATTGAAGTTCACCGTGTTAACGACTGATAAACAATTAACTGACTCTAAACGGAGTCAGTTTTTTTGTTCATAAATATTTTTTATTAACTTTTTTATCTATGACATATAGACGGAGTCGATAGAATGAGATACACTATTTTCAGAATATTATTTTTATTTAAATATTCTGTCAATAAGTATAATATACTAAATAAGGGGGTTTCAAATGAAGAAGAAAAAGCTAGCAGGAGTGTTTCTATCACTTTCACTAGTTGCTGGGGCGCTGGCAGGCTGTAATAGCGACTCGAAAACTAGCAGTTCAAGTGGAGGTTCATCCACCTCGGGTGACACAATTAAAATTGGTGCCAACCTTGAATTGTCAGGCGGTACTGCATCATTCGGTCAGTCGGCTGCGGATGGTTTGAAACTGGCCATCGAAGAAATTAATAAAGAAGGCATAGACGGAAAAAAGCTAGAAATCATTAAAGTTGATAATAAATCTGATGCAGCAGAAGCTACAAGCGGTTCAATTAAATTAGTCAGTCAGGACAAAGTTGTGGCTGTAGTTGGATCAGCTACAAGCACGAACACTTTGGCACAGGTTCAAGTCGCACAAGATAATAAAGTACCTCTTCTCACACCAACTGCAACGAATCCCGACATAACAAATAAAGCTGGAAAATTAAACGATTATGTATTCAGAACTTGTTTTATCGATCCATTCCAAGGGACGGTTGCGGCTAACTTCGCATCTGACGATATTGGGGCGAAAACTGCAGCAATATACGTGGATAGTGCAAGTGATTATTCAAAAGGATTAGCCGCTGCATTTAAAGAAGCATTTACTGCAAACGGCGGTAAAATTGTAGCGGAAGAAGCCTATGTAACGAAAGATACTGATTTCCGCGCAACATTAACTCGTATCAAATCTGCAAAACCGGAATTCGTTTTCCTTCCTGGTTATTATGAAGAAGTTGGACTTATCTTAAAGCAAGCTCGTGAAGACGGCATCGACCTTCCATTCATGGGTGGAGATGGCTGGGATTCTCCGAAAGTCGTTGAAATTGCTGGGGCAGAGGCATTGAAAAATACCTTTATCACTAATCACTATTCTCCAGAAGATAAAGATGCAAAAATCCAAGATTTCGTTGCAGCTTACAAAAAGAAATACAATAAAACACCTGATGCTTTTGCCGCCCTTGGCTATGACACTGGGTACTACCTGGCTGATGCCATCAAAAGATCTGGTGATGCTACTCCCGAAAAAATCAGACAAGCATTGGAAGAAGTCAAAGATCTTCAATTAGTATCAGGGACTCTTAACCTCGATGAAAATCATGACCCAATCAAATCAGCTACTATTTTAGAATATGTAGACGGTAAACAAACGTTTAAAACAAAAATCAATCCATAATAGTTAAGCGAATAGGGGGCAAGTCCCCCTATTCTATCTTCACTAAAAAAACACCTTTTCGGGGAGAGTGCAATATGGAACTGATTCAGCAATTGGTAAATGGCATTTCACTCGGCAGCATTTATGCATTGATTGCTCTTGGCTATACGATGGTATACGGGATCGTCAAGCTGATAAACTTTGCCCATGGTGACGTATTTATGGTTGGTTCATTTGTTGGTTTTTACTCAATTACGGTAATGGACTTATCTTTCATCCCAGCTTTATTGATTTCAATGATTGTATGCGCCATATTTGGTGTTTTAATTGAACGTATTGCTTATAAACCCCTTCGAAATGCAACACGGATCGCGGCCTTGATTACGGCCATCGGTGTTTCCCTTCTTATTGAAAATGGTCTGATCTACATCCGTGGCGCTCAGCCAGAGGCCTATCCAAACGATGTCCTTCCAATGGATAAACTCGATATATTAGGAGTTTCCATCAGCAGCCAATCTATACTAATTTTATCCGTATCCATTATTTTAATGATTATCCTACAATTTGTTGTACATAAAACAAAGATCGGCAAAGCCATGCGTGCCGTTTCATTTGATTCCGAAGCGGCTACTCTTATGGGCATCAATGTCAATAATACGATTTCCGCTACCTTCGCAATAGGTTCGGCTCTTGCAGGGGCGGCAGGCGTCATTTTTGGAATCTACTATATTAAGATTGAGCCATTAATGGGTGTCCTTCCTGGCCTTAAAGCCTTTGTTGCAGCAGTTTTAGGCGGTATCGGCATTATTCCTGGAGCAATGGTCGGCGGGCTATTGCTTGGAGTTATTGAGGCGTTGGTCAGTGCCGCCGGTTACTCTTTATGGCGTGACGGTGTGGCTTTTATCGTACTTATCTTGATTTTAATTTTCTTGCCACAGGGATTATTCGGTAAAAATAAAAGAGAAAAAGTATAGGGGAGACATAGCGATGACTACTTTAAAGAATTCAAAGGGTTTTTGGCTCTCGATTGTGTTGGCACTTATTTTTTTCTCGGTCATGCAGTTTACCATTTCAAACGGCATGCTCAATCCATTCTATATCAATACGCTCATGTATATCGGCATCAATATTATGCTGGCGACAAGTCTTCATTTAATCATCGGAATCACTGGACAGTTCTCAATCGGACATGCCGGGTTTTTAGCAGTAGGGGCCTATGCTTCCGCTGTAATGACAATGAAGCTAGAACTACCATTCATTATTGCCTTATTGGCAGGGGGGATTTTAGCCGCTGTAGCAGGTATGGTAATTGGGATTCCGAGCTTACGTCTGAAGGGGGATTACTTGGCAATTGCCACACTTGGATTTGGGGAAATTGTCCGGATAGTCCTCTTGAATATTGATTATGTAGGCGGAGCAAGCGGGATGCAGGTATCCCATTTGACAACGTGGCCATGGGTATTTGCCTGTGTAATGATTACCATTATTGTGATTCGGAATTTCACCAATTCAACCCATGGGCGTGCATGTATTTCCGTAAGAGAAGATGAAACCGCTGCTGACGCGATGGGAATCAATACGACTTATTATAAAGTGGCAGCTTTCGTGATTGGAGCCTTTTTTGCCGGAGTTGCTGGCTCACTTTACGCTCATAACTTCTATATTATCCAGCCGTCGAATTTCGGTTTCCTAAAATCATTCGATATCCTGATCTTCGTGGTTCTCGGTGGTCTTGGTAGTCTATCAGGTTCTGTCTTAGCCGCGATTTTATTAACGATTGTGACCACATTCCTTCAGGATTACCCGGAAACAAGGATGATTATTTATAGCCTTGTACTGATTTTGATGATGATTTTCCGCCCGCAAGGTTTAATGGGGACAAGAGAAATCACGACCCTGTTCACTGGTAAAAAAACTAAGGGGGGACCTAAAGATGGAAGCCACAATACCGTTGCTTAAAGTAGATTCAGTGGGAATCCGCTTCGGTGGATTGAAAGCTGTATCTGATGTTAATGTGGAGTTATTTCCGGGGGAACTTGTTGGCCTGATTGGTCCGAATGGTGCCGGGAAAACGACCTTCTTTAATTTGTTGACGGGCGTGTATGTTCCTACAGAAGGAACGATTGCCTTAAATGGGGAAAACTTAAAAAAACAGCCGCCTTATAAAATTACGAGAAAAGGAATTTCCAGGACCTTTCAAAATATCCGACTCTTCAGTGAGTTATCCGTGATCGATAACGTCAAGGTTGCTTATCATTCACTCGCCAAGCATATGATTGCAAGCTCTATATTCAGATTACCGGGACACTTTTCCGGTGAAAAGGAAATGGATGAAAAGGCGATTGAGTTCTTGAAAATTTTCAACCTGGACCAATATAAGGATGAAAAAGCGAAGAATCTGCCATATGGGCAGCAAAGACGACTGGAAATTGCTCGGGCTCTCGCAGCAAATCCGAAACTTCTTTTACTTGATGAGCCAGCAGCTGGGATGAATCCGCATGAAACGAAAGAATTAATGAACCTTATTGCGTTTATCCGGAAGGAATTTAATCTCACGGTACTGCTCATCGAACATGATATGTCACTGGTCATGGGTGTATGCGAACGTATTTATGTACTTGATCATGGTCAGCTTATCGCCCACGGAAAGCCCGAAGAAATCCGTAACAATCCAAAGGTTATCGAAGCGTACCTTGGCGAGGAGGTTTCATAATGCTGAAAATTGAGGACATCAATGTCTATTATGGGAACATCCAAGCATTAAAGGGCGTTTCGATGGAAATTAACGAAGGGGAAATCGTCACCTTAATCGGAGCAAATGGAGCCGGGAAGAGCACATTACTCAAAACGATATCGGGGTTGTTAAAACCGAAACAAGGAAAGGTTCTTTTCGAAGAGGGTTCGATTGGAGGAAAAGCAGCCCAATCAATCGTGAAAATGGGTATCTCCCATGTCCCCGAGGGCCGTCGTGTCTTTGCCAACATGACGGTTGCTGAAAACCTGGAGCTTGGAGCCTATTTACGAAAAGACAAAGAAGGCATCAAAAAAGATATGGAGAAAGTCTATGAACTATTTCCGAGGTTACTAGAAAGGATCAAACAACAGGCGGGCACGCTTTCTGGTGGTGAACAGCAAATGCTTGCAATGGGGCGAGCTTTAATGGCGAAACCACGTTTATTATTGCTCGATGAACCTTCCATGGGCCTTGCACCGTTGCTGGTGAAACAAATCTTCAACATCATACAAGAAATCAGCGAGGCTGGCACAACGATTCTTTTAGTCGAGCAAAACGCCAACCTTGCTCTATCCATTGCAGATCGGGCCTACGTCGTTGAAACAGGACGGATTGTACTTTCTGGAAACGCCGATGAACTCACTTCGAGTGAAGAAATAAAAATGGCCTACTTAGGAGGCCACTAAACCGCTGTTTGGCGGTTTTTTGTTGTAGATAGAAAGAACATCATTGTGCTAGCAAGAAAGATCATTCGGAAGTGAAATAGAATTATATGCAGTATTTTATACATTTAAGACAATATTGTTCAATTAATAACTAGGAACAAAGACTAAAACAAAGTAAAAAACTGGGTTTAATTCCCTATCAATATACTTGTTTTTTGGAAAAAATGTATTTATTAGGATAAAAATAATGGAAAGTAGAATAAAATTTTTTAGGTAGTAAATTTGGTTTTTATAATATTAATATAATATAATTTATCTGTATTTTCTGATAATACAGGCTATTCTCACATTAATTAAAAATATAAAAATAGAAACAGTGAATGACCACTGTGAAAAATATACCATTTGGCAAAATATTCATTCAATTATTGTATAGACGGAATGAAAATTATGCGGTAAACTAATTTTCGAAATATTTATTTAATTATAAACATTTAATTTAATCAATTTTTTCTGGGGCGCTTTGAATAAATATTCATGCATCAGAGCTATGATTACAAAATGGAGGGGTTAATTATGAAAAAGAAAAAACTAGCAGGTGCATTCCTTTCTTTAACACTTGCAGCAGGCGTTCTAGCGGGTTGTTCCGGCTCTGGTTCATCAGAGAAATCAAGTGGAGAGGGAGAAACAATCAAGATTGGGGTCAACCTTGAATTATCAGGTGGCGTAGCCTCATATGGTCAATCGATTGCGGAAGGTCTAGAGCTTGCGACTGCAGAGATTAACAAAGAAGGAATTGACGGTAAAAAAATCAAACTTATAAAAGTTGATAATAAATCTGAAGCGTCAGAAGCAACAAGCGGTGCTATCAAGCTGACTTCACAAGATCAGGTTACAGCAATTGTTGGTGCAGCTACAAGTACGAACACGATTGCACAAGTACAGATTGCACAAGATAATAAAGTTCCAGTTATCAGCCCTTCTGGGACAAGCCCGGAAATCACATATAAAGGTGATAAATTGAACGATTTTATTTTCAGAACAAGCTTCATCGATCCGTTCCAAGGTACAGTTGCTGCGAATTTTGCAACTAGTGAAGTCAAAGCAAAAAGTGCTGCCATCTATATTGATAGCGCAAGTGATTATTCAAAGGGATTAGCGGCAGCGTTTAAAGAACAATTCATTGCAAATGGCGGGAAAATCGTTGCGGAAGAAGCTTACATTGCGAAGGATACTGATTTCCGTTCTACATTGACTCGTTTGAAATCAGCAAAACCGGATTTTATTTTCCTACCTGGTTATTATGAAGAAGCTGGTCTGATTGTGAAACAGGCTCGTGAAACTGGACTTGACGTACCATTTATGGGCGGCGACGGATGGGACTCTCCTAAGCTAGTAGAAATTGCCGGTGCTAAAGCGCTAAACAACACATTCATCACGAATCATTATTCTTCAGGTGATCCTGATGAGAAAATTCAGAATTTTGTGTCTGCATTTAAAGCGAAATACAAAGATAAATCTCCGGATGCCTTTAATGCTTTAGGATACGACACAGGATACTTCCTTGCAGATGCTATTAAACGAGCAGGCTCGACAGACTCAGAAAAAATTAAAGATGCCCTTGAGAAAACAAAAGACCTTGAACTAGTAACTGGGACATTTACATTGGATGAAAAACACAATCCAATCAAATCTGCTACCATTCTTGAATTTAAAGATGGGAAACAAGTATTTAACACAAAAATCAATCCTTAATGATTGAGTAAAAGTTTTAATCCTTTCGCCGGCCTTTCTTACAATAGAAGGAGCTGGCGAATTCTCATTTTTCTAGTATATATAGGCTTATGAAACTTCCATTTTGAGTGGAAACGAGAGTCTGACCACATTATAAAATTAGATTTTTCAAGGAGAGTCGAACATGGAATTGATACAACAGCTAATTAACGGGGTTTCACTAGGAAGTATTTATGCCCTTATCGCTCTCGGCTATACGATGGTTTACGGGATTGTTAAATTAATTAACTTTGCCCATGGTGATGTTTTCATGGTTGGGTCATTCGTTGGTTTTTACTCAATAACGGTTCTGGATTTGTCATTCGTACCTGCTCTATTAATCTCGATGACAGTCTGCGCTATCTTTGGGGTATTAATCGAGCGGATTGCGTACAAGCCGTTGAGGAACGCAACGCGTATTGCCGCACTTATTACTGCCATAGGGGTTTCGCTTTTAATCGAATATGGATTCATCTACGTTCGTGGTGCACAGCCTGAAGCATATCCAAGTGATGTATTACCAACAGATAAATTTAATATTTTGGGTGTTTCCATTAACAGTCAATCGGTTTTAATTTTCGGTGTAGCTGTAGCTTTAATGATCATTTTACAAATCATCGTTCATAAAACAAAAATAGGAAAAGCCATGCGTGCCGTTTCTTTTGATGCGGATGCGGCTAAGTTGATGGGAATAAATGTCGATAACACAATTTCCGCTACATTTGCAATCGGTTCCGCTTTAGCTGGGGCAGCAGGTGTCATTTTCGGTATTTATTATATTAAAATTGAGCCGCTTATGGGTGTGCTGCCAGGTTTGAAGGCATTTGTTGCTGCCGTACTTGGAGGAATCGGGATTATTCCGGGTGCGATGGTTGGAGGCTTACTGCTTGGTGTCATCGAGGCATTGGTCAGTGCCGCCGGTTACTCATTATGGCGTGATGCTGTAGCCTTCATCGTACTGATTCTTATCTTGATTTTCATGCCACAAGGCTTATTCGGTAAAAACAAAAAAGAAAAAGTATAGGGGAGACAAAGCAATGACTACATTTAAGCGAGCAAAAGGTTTTTGGCTCTCGATTTCACTATCACTGATCTTTTTCGCCGTGATTCAAGTTTTAATCGGCGGCGGATCGCTAAATCCTTTTTATCAAAATACGCTCATGTTCATCGGGATTAATATTATTTTGGCAACGAGCCTTCACTTAATCATCGGGGTGACCGGACAGTTTTCCATTGGACATGCTGGATTCCTGGCAGTTGGTGCCTATGCTTCAGCAGTTATGACCATGAAGTTAGAAATGCCGTTTGTTATGGCATTGATAGTTGGCGGTTTGGTGGCAGCGTTGGCCGGTTTGATCATTGGTATCCCAAGTTTACGTCTTAAAGGAGACTACTTGGCGATTGCGACCCTCGGTTTTGGGGAAATCGTCCGGATTATGCTTTTGAATATTGATTATGTTGGAGGGGCGAGCGGCATGCAGGTTTCCCATTTAACTACCTGGCCATGGGTGTTCGCTTCGGTTCTCGTTACGATCATCGTCATCCGTAACTTTACAAGCTCGACCCACGGAAGAGCCTGCATTTCAATCCGTGAGGACGAAACGGCTGCCGATTCGATGGGAATTAATACGACATATTACAAAGTTACCGCGTTTGCGATTGGTGCTTTTTTTGCTGGTATTGCTGGAGGGTTATACGCACATAACTTCTATATTATCCAGCCATCGAACTTCGGATTCTTGAAATCATTTGATATTTTGATTTTAGTAGTACTTGGTGGTCTTGGAAGTCTGTCTGGTGCTGTATTGGCCGCAATATTATTAACGGTTGTTACGACTTTCCTGCAGGATTATCCAGAAACACGAATGATCATCTACAGCCTTGTACTTATCGTGATGATGCTCTATCGTCCACAAGGCTTAATGGGTACAAAAGAAATAACATCCATGTTCAAACGTAAAGGAGGCAGCAGCCATGAAAATAAGAACACCGCTGCTTAAAGTTGATTCAGTCGGCATCCAGTTCGGAGGGCTTAAAGCCGTTTCTGATGTTAACGTCGAGTTATATCCAGGAGAACTAATTGGCTTGATTGGGCCGAACGGTGCTGGGAAGACAACTTTCTTTAACTTGCTGACAGGAGTTTACGTCCCTACAGAGGGGACTATTTCTTTAGAAGGTGAGAACTTAAGAAAACTGCCCCCATATAAAATCACCCAAAAGGGGATCAGTCGGACATTCCAGAACATTCGCTTGTTCAGTGAACTTTCAGTGATTGATAATGTAAAAGTTGCCTATCATTCTCTTTCGAAACATAGCATTTTGAGTTCAATCTTCCGTTTGCCTATCCATTTTAAAGGGGAACAGGAGATGGATGAAAAGGCCATTGAGTTCTTGAAAATTTTTAACCTAGATCAATATAAGGATGAAAAGGCAAAAAATCTGCCGTATGGTAAACAACGACGCTTGGAAATAGCCCGTGCCCTTGCAGCAAATCCGAAACTGCTTTTACTAGATGAGCCGGCAGCCGGGATGAACCCGCAGGAAACGTATGAACTAATGAACTTGATTGCCCTCATCCGTGAAAAATTTGACCTGACTGTTTTATTGATTGAACATGATATGCCGCTCGTCATGGGTGTTTGCGAACGCATATACGTACTCGATCATGGACAGCTTATCGCTCAAGGAAAGCCAGAAGAAATTCGTAACAATCCAAAAGTCATCGAGGCCTATCTTGGCGAGGAGGTTTCATAATGTTGAAAATTGAGGACATTAACGTATATTACGGGAACATTCAAGCGCTGAAAGGTATCTCACTTTCTATTAATGAGGGTGAAATCGTAACCTTAATAGGGGCAAACGGTGCAGGGAAGAGTACGATGCTGAAAACAATTTCTGGCCTATTAAAACCGAAACAAGGAAAAATAATGTACGAAGGGCAATCTATCGGCGGAAAAGCCGCACAGTCTATTGTGAAAATGGGAATCTCTCATGTTCCAGAAGGCCGCCGCGTCTTCGCGAATATGACGGTGGAAGAAAACCTTCAGCTCGGTGCCTATTTACGAAAAGATAAAGCAGGCATCAAGCAAGATATGGAGAAAGTCTATGAATTATTCCCTCGTTTGCTTGAGCGACTTAAGCAGCAATCCGGAACTCTTTCCGGCGGGGAGCAACAAATGCTTGCGATGGGCCGAGCCCTTATGGCAAAGCCGCGTCTGCTGTTATTGGACGAGCCATCTATGGGACTAGCACCATTACTAGTTAAACAAATCTTTAATATTATAGAAGAAATCAATAAAACGGATACAACGATCTTGCTTGTCGAACAAAATGCCAACTTGGCCCTATCCATCGCGGACAGAGCCTATGTTGTCGAAACAGGCCGAATCGTTCTATCTGGTAAATCTGAGGAACTAACTGCAAGCGAAGAAATCAAGAATGCATATTTAGGAGGACATTAAACCGCATATTGGGGTTTCAGACTGTAGACAAACTGATCTGACCCAATAAAGTTAGACATATAGTTTAAGCAGCTTCTAAGACCTGAGTTCGGTATTCTATCGGACTCAGGTCTTTTAATTTTACCTTC
>NZ_JBNNTG010000020.1:0-100738 GCF_050278525.1 Peribacillus sp. NPDC096540
CCCTTTAAAGTAGCTGTGATAGCATGTGCCAATAAGCTTCTACAATGGATTTATGCACTATTACAAAATAACTCAACTTTCCAAGATATAGCTTAGTTCAGAAATATAACCATATAATGAAAAACCTTCCAAAAATATAAATCAGGTAGGTTATTTGGCATGCATATTTTTAGTATAGCATGAAATATTTTAAGTTTTTATTGAAAAATGTTGACAAACTATTAGCTGGTTTAGTTTAAGTACATTCTTTCACAATCTCAATAGTGTAGAGCCTTTTTAGACACAATCCAATCACCTACAAAATAGAGTTCATAATGGGGTACGAGATATTCGTATGGTACTTTATCCTGTACGAAGAACTTCCAACTATTACTTTTGCATCATGTTATTGTATAATTTAGGTATTACATAAAATGAGGTGGACTTTCATGGAAACTATCAAAAAAGAATTAGTCGATGGCTGGAAACTTATAGCACATCCAGATTTTACAGTGTACTCTAATGACAAAAGCTATGTAGTACTTCATGAAGAAGAAATGGTTCTAAAATTTTCAGTAAACGACGATATCCTTAAAGTGGATAACACTAGCTGGGATACTAAAATTGAAGTAAGCTTGGATAAAACGCTTACCATCACTACTGATCCAACTTATGACGAAGATGAAGATTGAAAAGTAAGGCATCCATTACGGGTGCTTTCTTTTTATCTAAAGCACAACAGGGTAAGATGGGGTGAAACCTTAGAAACTCTATGTTTCTTGAATTTAAAACTTGTGTAAATGTGTGCAAAATACCCCTTCTATGGTTGGTTTATACAGTACTTCCCCAGAATAAAAAAAATGCACAAAAAAGACGATTAGCTATTGCTAGTCGCCTCTTTCACTTTAGCGTAAATTGTAGAACGTGGAACACCTGTCATTTTAGCTATATCGTTAACGCTTAAACCGTTAGACTCTCTTTCCTCATACAACTTTAAAGCCTTCTTAACGTCCTTCTCGTCCTTTCCTTTACGTCCCATATGCTTACCCTGTGCCTTTGCCCTTTCACGTCCCTCTGCTGTTCTATCCTTAATTAAATCACGTTCAAACTCAGCAATAGCCCCCAGCATAGTAAACATTAGCTTTCCTGATGGTGTACTAAAATCAATCTGTTCTTTGATGAATACTAAAGCTATTCCACGTTCTTCTAAATCCTTAGCAATCTTTTGTAGGTCAAAGGTGGAACGTGCTAATCTATCCAACTTGTAAACAACCAGCTTGTCACCTTCCCTTAAATAGTCCAACGCCTTAGCAAGTTCTTTCCTGTCAGATTTAGCACGAGTTTTGGAACAAATAATAAAAATTAGCAGATAGCCAAAGAGGCGTTTTTAATTTTTTTCAGCAAACGGATCATATTGTTGAGTAACAGATTATGCACATAATGGAGAGTTGAAATAATGCTTAAGTAACTCTAATGAAGTTTTGAAATAAAGTTTGATTATTTTTTAAACAACTTATTGCACTAATAGCATATATTGTGCATATACGATATACACAAGGGAGATGTCATATGATCGCTTTAGAGGTTAAAGGTTTAAATAAAAAGTATAGAGATTTTCATTTAAAGGATGTATCGTTTCAGCTGGAAAAGGGTTATATTATGGGCTTTATCGGTGCCAATGGTGCAGGAAAAACAACCACCATCAAATCGATTTTGAATATGATTCAATTGGAAAGCGGCGAGGTGCACATTCTGGGTAAGAACATGGCTGAACATGAACTCGAATTGAAACAGGACATCGGACTCGCATTTGGCGGCATCGATTTCTATACTCGAAGCAAAATCAAGAAATTGACCGATGTGATCAAGAAGTTCTATAAGAATTGGGATGATGAAACCTATTACAACTATCTGAGAAGATTCAAGCTGGACGAGAACAAAAAAATCGTCGACTTGTCAATGGGAATGAAAGTAAAGTACAGCTTAGCCCTTGCCTTGTCCCATGGTGCGAATCTTCTCATTCTCGATGAGCCAACAAGCGGACTCGATCCGGTCGCAAGAGATGATTTGTTGGATATTTTTCAAGAACTCGTATTAAATGGTGAAATCAGCATTCTCTTCTCTACGCATATTACATCTGACTTGGAGAAATGCGCCGATTTAATTACCTTTATCGAAAACGGCCAAATCATCCACAGCTCGGAAAAAGAAGAATTTAAGGAATCCTATCGCCTGCTGAACGGTAATGAAACCCAGCTGAACCAGGTGAAAGAGAGGTTGATTTCATATAAAATCAATTCATTCGGCTTTACGGGATTGATCCGCTCATGCGACTTCGATACCTCTTCTGATATAAAAGCAACCATACCGAGTCTCGAGGAAATCATGATTTATTTCGCGAAAAAGGAGGATATGCATGTATAACTTAGTGATGAAGGATTTAAAATTAGGAATAAATCCTTGGTTTCTGGCACTGCCTTTTTTTGCAGGCGCCTTAATGCTTATTCCCAGCTGGATTTATTTTATCGTTCTTCAGTATTTTTTCTGGATCTCGGTGCCAAATATTTTTGCTCAATTTAAAGCGCAGAACGATCTAATATTTACCACGACAATGCCTGTATCCAGAAAAGACATAGTGAAGGCAAGGGTAACCGTTATTGTTATCCTGGAATTATTGCATATTGTGATAGCAATGATCTTTGGTTTGTTCACGATTCACTTGTACCCGAATATGAACTACTATTTCTTCGCACCACATATGGGTTTTTGGGGGCTGTGTTTTGTCATGCTTGCAATCTTCAACATTATCTTTATCTCCATGTATTACAAAACGGCGTATAAATATGGTCTTGCGGCGACTGCATCCATTACGACTGCTTTGGTTTTTTCCGGAGGTGCACAATGGTTGGGAATCCAGAATTCTTTTGTGTTTGACATTTTCAATGGTTCTGGTGCTGATAGTACAGCGCTTCAAATATCAATCCTGATTGCCGGAATTGCAATATTTACAGTATTCACTATTGCAGCCTGCAATATAGCCATTAAACGATTGGAGAAAGTGGATATTTAATGAACATAGCTATTTCAAACACATCTGAAAAACCAATCTATCAGCAACTTTTTGAACAAATCAGCGCTAAAATTCTCAAGGGTGAGATAGAAAAAGGTTATAGTTTACCGCCAATACGACAAGCAGCCAAAGAATTGCGTGTTAGTGTTATCACTATAAAAAAAGCTTGGGAAGAACTTGAACGAAGTGATTTGATTTATACTATAACTGGTAAAGGGTGTTTTGTAGCCGAACTCTCATCCGGTGATATGCTTCAAAAACGTAATGAAATGATCATGAAGCAAATGGTTGTTGACACTTCTTATTACAAATCCCTTGGCCTTACCATAGAAGAGGTTTTTGAGCTTATGAAGAAGGTTTATTAAGAAAATACACCTGCCAAAAAAGGTGAGAGGAAAAAGATGATTAGTTATTGCTAATCATCTCTTTAACTTTAGCGTAAATAGTGGAACGCGGGACACCCGTAATTTTGGCTATATCATTTACGCTTAATCCATTCGATTCTCTTTCATCATACAGCTTTAAGGGGTACAGCCAACATTTTGACATAAAACCCACGCTATACATTTTTTGGAAACAAAAAGCCGTTTTCTCCTACGCTAAGGAAAACGGCTTCTTTTTATCTTGTTTGTCTTATTCTAAAAGTCGATTCATTTTCGTACAGAATTGCTTGTTTAACTAACGCACCCGTTAGCCATCCATGCAGCAGAGCTGCACCACAAAGAATGAAAATGAGTTGGATCTGTCAATACTGGTACTGACCTTAATCCAGTCAACCCAATCAATAGGCTTATTAATTTATAGCTCTCCTCTTTTTTTATCGATTGAGCAGGGTCTTCTTAAGTATTGTCATTTTTCCATTTTTGAGGAAACTTATTTTCAGGGTAGTTGAACAAGATCATCTAGTAAACTCTTTAAAATCAAGATAAGTTAAACTACATCAAGGTTTGACCAAAAAACAGTCCCATTTTATATGTAGGATTTTATATAAAAAAATGATTTATAAATTTAGTTAGATTGGAGGGAGATTCAGGAAGTTCATCTTCTAGTGAATTGTCCGTAATGCTGGCTGTACTCCAATCAGTTCGTATTACCTGACAATTCATTCCATCAAAAAACTTTCGCCTCCATTTTGTCACAGAATCATTCACTCATCCGTTATATTAGTAAATAATCGAAAAGGATGATGACGATGACAAAATATGAAGTGGCTATTGTAGGCGGGGGAATTGCGGGTTTAACGGCTGCGATCTATGCAGCAAAAGCAGGGAAACGAACCATTGTATTGGAACAGCAAAAGCAATTGGGAGGCAGAGCTATCACCAACAAAAAGCAGGGTGTATATTTTAATTTGGGCGGGCATGCACTGTATAAAGGGGAAGCGTATGAAGCATTCCGCGAACTCGGATTACGACTTGAGGGAAGCACACCGTCTATTGATGCTTACGGCTTATGGAAAGAACAATTATTACCTATACCAACTAACATATCCTCCTTCTTACAAACGTCTCTCCTAAGTTGGGGAGGAAAGCTCGATTTGGCAAAATGGTTCATTAAATTAGGAAAAATGGACACGAGTGTTTGGAACCAGATCAGTATCCGCGATTGGATTGAAACTCAATTGCATGATCCAATGCTGCGCAACGTGTTCTATGCACTGCTTCGAACATCTACTTATGTGTTTGCACCTGAATTACACGCTGCTGGTCCTGCCTTAAAGCAGATGCAGCGTTCACTAAAAGGAGTCTTATATCTCGATAAAGGATGGGGGACAATCGTAGAAGAACTGCATGAACTTGCTATCCAACAAGGAGTAGAGCTAGTCACTGGTTGTAAAGTGGTTGCAGTCGAACATCAAGATCAAAAAGTACAATCGATTTTATGTGAGGGTGGCAATAGAATAGAAGCATCGAATGTTATACTAACTACACCACCTTCCATTTCTCACAAACTAGTTCCTCATGCAGATCAAACAGCACTCGACACGTGGAACAAGCAAGCTATTCCTGTTACAGTTGCCTGTCTAGATGTTGGATTACGTCAGTTGCCTAATCCAAAGCACCAATTTATCTATGGATTGGATCAACCAATTTTCTTTACGCACCAATCACGGGAGGGAAAACCAAGACCAGCTATCTTGAGTGATAATGGGACACAAGTAATATCGCTTTTTAAATATCAGGGTCCACAAACAGATGCAGCGAAGGATGAGAGTGAGTTGGAGCAAGTATTAGATGTGGCTCAACCCGGCTGGCAGAATGAATTAGTTGCAAGACAGTTCCTGCCTAAAATGACGGTTGTCCACGATTTTCCTCATATGAAAAGACTGGAGAATCCAGGCCCTTCTGTTCCTGAAATTGAGGGACTATATGTTGCTGGTGACTGGGTCTCACATGGGGAGCTGCTCGTTGATGCATCCGTAGCTAGCGCTAATCGAGCCGTTTCACAACTACTAAATACTAGAGAGGAAATCAAATTATGAGTATGGAAGGACTTTATCAAACCTATCAACCTCTGCTTTTTTCCTTAGCCTACCGTATGTTAGGCAGCGTGATGGATTCAGAGGATATTGTCCAAGAAACGTTTATAACCTTTAATCAGCTTCCCAACTACGAACATATTGAAAACAAAAAAGCATATCTATGTAAGATAGTCACCAATCGCTGTCTAGATTTGATACGGTCATCCTCAAAAAAACGTGAGGTATATGTCGGACCATGGCTTCCAGAACCATTACTTGAATTAGAGAATGCACCTAACGATCCTTCACAAGCCTTTTTTCAACAAGAATCCATCTCCACCGCATATTTGCTATTATTACAACAGTTAAATGCGATAGAACGAGCAGTCTTTTTGCTTCGTGAAATCTTCCAATACTCTTATGATGAAATAGCTGAAATTCTTGGAAAAAGTAATGATAACTGCCGGCAAATTTTTCACCGTGCGAAAAAAAGTATGAAATATGATCCTAAGAAACAACCTTCGATATCAATGGCTGAATCTAAAGTAAAAGAGTTTGTACAGTCCATCTTAAATGGAAACGTAAATCAATTATTGGACCTTGTCAGCGAAGATGTGGCAATGTACTCGGATGGCGGTGGCAAAGTAAAAGCCGCACAAATACCTATTTTCGGTGCTACCAGAGTAGTTCAATTGCTCCAAAGCCTAATGAAAATGTATGCAGGCAAGTTCACCATCAAATATACATCTGTCAACGGTCTACCAGGACTGATTTTAACAATCGATGATTACTTACAATATGTGTTCTCCTTTGCTTTTAGTGGCAATCGAATTCAGACTATCTACTCGGTTGCTAATCCTGATAAACTACGACATTTGCAATAGAAGACTTTATACGATCACTAATCGCAGTTCTCACTCTATTAATCAGACACAAAAAACAGTTGGCCCATCATGTATATGATATTTATTTTTAATTAACATAATGGTCTTTATCGGCAAAAAAAAGGTTCTTCGATTGAATTATCTCACATTTCCCCATTAGGTTGGGAACATATTAACTTACTAGGGGAATATACATTTGATTTGAAAAAGGTAACCTAACTTAAATGAATTGCGTCCTTTAAAGATATAGAGATATAACTGATTTTTCCTTAGCGTTGGAGAAATCAGTTTTTATTTTCCATTTATTGTATTATCGTGGGTTTTATGTCAAAATGTTGGCTGTACCCCTAAGAGAATTCCAATCTAAAAAGTCGATCTCCTCTATGTTAAGGAATCGACTATTCGGTCGATAAAAAAGAAGCTCTTAGAAGCTTCTTTTTTTATTGTTTCTGATGATGATTTAACATAGCAACCCCCTTTTTAAAATAAATCTGAATATTGTATTAATCGTAACGAATTCTTCATCATATAATAAATTGATTAATACCGACTAGTTGGTATTAAAAACTTATTTTAAAGGAGAAGGGAGAAGAAAAAAATGACATTATCTCAAGGGATTATAAAGAAATGGCTATTACTGTTTGTTTTATGCTTTTCAATGATATTTGCAATTACACCAATAAATAAAGCATTTGCCCTATCTTATGATGGTTCAGACCCTGTTTCAACAGGTTGTGCAAAAGATGCAGTAACCAAATCCTATAGTGGTATTGTTGACAGATACGATAATTTTTATGGAAAAGTGGAGCTAAAATGGAGTGCGAAGTGTCGAACATCTTGGGGGAAAATAACGCTTTATCGTGCCGCTCCGTACGATAAAGGTACTTTCTATGCGAATGCAACTGTGTATAGTTACAATAGTAGTGGTAATTACAGAGAGGTATATACTTGTGCTAGTGGTGGTGGTAACGGGGCGATAATGAAAGGTCAAACCTCCTGTTATACCGCTCAAGTGTATAATGGTGCTGGGTATACAGCTAAGGCTAAGGGGTATATCAATTGGGGTATAGCCAGTGGAATGACTAATCGGTACTAATCTGCGAAGAAATTTTGCGTCCTTCAGCCAAAATGAGATTTAGAAATTATAACTCTGATAATCCATATATATTTTGTCTTGTTGCATAATCGGCCGCTTTAATTAAACAAACAGCTAAAAGGATCTTCCAGCCGAAGATCCTTTTTTCATGCCTATAAGGGTGATTATGTGAACTAGCTTTTTTTCGTTAGTTGAAGAAGAAAAATCAAAAGCATTGTTTAACAGAGGCTATTTTAAAGAAGTAACAATCAAAAAAGTTCGTAAGAGTGTACTTTTACGAACGGGAGCAATAATGCTATACCGCCCATTTCGCTTGGTGTTATTGATAAATGAATACCTTATACATGTGAAGTTAACATAACACGTCATTATCGGTAATGAAAAAAGGATCTTCCAATCGAAGATCCTTTTTTGCTGCTATTCAACAAAACATCAATAAATATTCATAACCCTAATAATCCTAAGACACCACCTACAACCTTTTCAGCCCATTTCCAACAATGGTTTGAATTTATTCAAAAAAGTCAGTCCTAGTCTTGACACTCCCCTTTTATCGTAGCACAGTGTCGCAAGCGTCATTCATAGTAATAATCATCCTGTAACCGAAATTAAATTAACCAAACAGTTGAGTAGAGGCTAAGACTAAAATAATGATCCCACTTAACATTGTTCCAAATTGCCCTAACGTAAATTTTCCAATCCGAACATTTGCGACTTTCTGTCCTACAGTCACTCCGGCCCAAACTGTTATGAAACTACCAAATGCTGCTGTTAAGGAAATGGCCAATGGTGACAATCCAAGTAGACCTGCTCCCAATCCATTCGTAAGTGCATTCGCTGAAAGGGCGATACCAAGGATAATGGACTCACCCCATCCGATGTATCCTGATTGATCCATATCAACACTTTCTGGATTTTTTAGTATTCCTTTAATACTTTTTGGTTTTTTATCCACTTCTTTCGCCATTTGATTTTTTCGTGGTACCGCCAATAAAATAATTCGAAGTCCAATTAAGGTCAACAGCACAACAGCTACAATAATCGGAAACATTCCTGGTAAAATCGTAGAAAGCCATCGCCCAAATACAATACCCGTGATACTAAATAGAAAACAAATAATCGCTATAAGTAGATTAGAAAACATTTTGATACGTATTTTTCGAATACCATACGATATCCCTACACCGAAGTTATCTATGCTTGACGATAACGCAAATCCCAATATAAGTAACCATGCCATTTCGTACTCCTCCATTTTTATAAATATAAAATCCTTAATCTAACAAGTATCAATAACTCTCCAAGAATGATATAGATCTATCTTCTTTCACCTTTTCACTTGATTGTGAAACAGCTCCTTCTTCATTTTTTACAATATACTCAAAATGTTGAGGAAATGTGTTTGTCTCTTGCATATATTTTTGATAAAGCGTCAACAAATTTACTAAGTAGTAATACAAAAGGAGTGAATAGAAATGTCAGAGAGAAATAAAGAACAAGACCTTGGTTTACTATTAAGGTCATTATTAAAGGAACATTCACTGTCCATGCGTAAACTTAGCGTACTTACAGGAATCGATACAGCAACCATCTCACGAATTGTAAATGGTAAACAACAAGCAAAATTGAATCACTTACAACAATTTGCTGATCACCTGAATATTTCACTGGAGAAGTTAATTGAAGCTGCTGGTTTTAATATTGGCGAAAGACAAGGAGAATTGAGATCAGATATTCCTTACTCAGTAGCTACCATTCAAGGAATGCTTGAAGCTTTTAATTTAATTGATACACAGTTTACTATGGATCGGGTTGAACAGGAATTAATCAAATATGAACAATATGCGCGAACAGAAGAAGGCCATCGGATTATTTGTAAAGATTTTAAGACGAAAATTGAACAAGTAGGTAGTGTAGGTCCATTTATAGAGCAATTAGAGCAAATGTATATTGAATATTGTGATGATGAAACTTTGATTACTGAACGTGCCATACTTGGAAGTGCCTTGTTATATTTTATTTTATCTACGGACATTATCCCTGATTATTTGTTTCCATTTGGTTATTTAGACGATGCAATTGCCGTACAATTTGTGTTGAATCGTCTTGCGAAATAAATAGTACAAAGATAGAGTAATTTATTAATAATTATGTAAAAGAATACGTTAGATTTCAGTTTACTGTTAGTTCATCAAATTAGGAAAAGCCAAGGCCCTTTTTAGGAGGATCTTGGCTTCTTTGTTATCATTTCACTACCCATATAATCATGTTGAACAGGTATATAATCTATTATTTTTAAAATTTTAGAAATTTTCTCCTTCCTCCTTATTACACATACCTAAATGAACTTTATTTTCTAAAAATGGATCTATATAAAATCCACTCTCAAATATTTTGCTATCGACACTCTTTTGATTGTGAAGCTTGGAACAAACGATGCAATAATACATTTCTTTCACTTCCTTAATTAATTGTAATAGTTCTAATAACACCATACTGAAAAAGGCTGATAAATTTCTATTTAGCCTACATCATAAATATGTTTCGATATAATTAAGCCTTAAAGTCTGGTTGAAACATATTATGAAGAAGTGCTGAGAAAAGTGTTTGTTTATACAAAAAAAAATGAGGGAAATTCAACACTTTTCCATCGTTTTATACGAAAGGCAATCAACATAATCCAAGAACAGAAAAGTTGTTCTTATTGAACAATTAATTTCTAATGGAGTATTTAAAACAGCAGATGTAAGGCATCAGTAAGATTTACCGTTAAAAGTTTTGTAAGAGGAATTCGTACTCAACCTCTTTTTGTGACCATAATACCCGTTAGATTGCTCAGACAGCTTAGCATATTGTTTGATTTTCCTTTAATACTCTAAATCTATCTAGGGCATTTTTGTTTTCTTTTATCTGAAGTGGTAGTACAATTTCACAGAAATGCATAGCATATAAAAGACCGATGGCGTTACAACACCATCGGTTTATACAATAGCTGCCCATCAAGGGTGTAGCTCAAAATTTGTAAGATGGAATAAATAACCACTTAGCTACCAGGCTCAGGGTGGTTATTTATTTTTCTGAAATGCCAGTATGGCTACAATCAGTGCACCGAAATTTAACATGATTTGAATCGCTTCATACACCCCCATATTCCCTCATCTCCCTTCTTTTGGAATTTCGAGGTGAACTATTCACCCTTAGGGAACGTTCTATTGCGCCTTTTTATCACAATATTGAAATGTTGAGAAAATGTTCTTATGTCCTACAAAATCGTTGAGGAAATGTTGAAAAGTGTTGAGAATAATTCAACATCGTTATCCTACTATTTATCAAGACCCATTCTTATATAAATGTATAAAACATACAAACTTAGTTTACATAAAACACCTTACCGAAAGATACCAAACGCAAAAACCCTGAATTCGGCCAAAATCGGTCAAATTCAGGGTTTTTGCGTTTGGAAAATAGGGGTCAAAAAATCCCCATAATCTAATATTACGTTCTTCCGTTTTCTCTCGATTCCTCAAAATTTCGAAATCCTATAGGGTCCGGCCGGTTTCACAGCCTACGACAAACAGGATGTAATCGCGTTCGATCTCCTCTACGTGAACTGCACCCCAATTATTAGACACAACTAACAATTGGAGGCGCAGTTTTTTATGGCGAGGCAGTAAGACAATATATATATGGTAATGAGGAAGGAAAAACCATCGCTAAATCTATTGGTGTTCATCCGAGTTTACTCCATCAGTGGATTAAGCAATTTGAACCTTTTGGTGATGATGCTTTTGAAAAACGTTATACACCCTACCCCGCTCAGTTTAAACTAGTCTGTGGGCAAGATTACACTAAATATTTTAGATAGCAATTTCAAAGCTGAAAATCCAAATGAGAAATGGGTTACGGATATTACAGAGTTTAAATTATTTGGAGAAAAGCTATATTTATCGCCGATATTGGACTTATTTAATGGAGAAATCATTACGTATACAATCGGTTCAAGACCAACCTACTCACTCATTTCAACGATGTTAGATCAAGCTTTTGAACGTTTAACAGACGACGATACTCTCCTTATTCATTCAGATCAAGACTGGCATTATCAAATGAAACAATACCGTTATGCCCTTAGGAAACGTGGCATTACGCAAAGTATGTCTCGCAAAGGGAATTGTTACGATAACGCGGTTATGGAAAATTTCTTTGGTATCATAAAATCGGAACTTCTTTATTAAAAGAATTTGAAAGTGTGGAACGCTTTAAACAAGAACTAGCAAAATATATAGAATACTATAATCCCAAACGAATCAAGGCAAAATTAAAAGACATGAGCCCGGTACAATACCGAGCTCATGCCCAACAGGCTGCCTAACTAAATAACCTGTCTAACTTTATGGGGTCAGTTCAATAGGGCAGACCTTTTTTAAGTGTCCACTCTATAGTGGTACAGTTTAAAAAAGTACCCAACCTCTTTTTATTAATTTACCACCCGTTAGATGAATATTAGATATAACTTAAAACACGAAATCGTATGATGAATCCAATTGCGAGAATCATAAAAACGCTTAAGATGATTAAGATAGTCCGCCATAATTGGGTGGAAATAAGTCGCCATAGAATGAATATTAGAATACCATATATAGCAAAGACCATTGTTGCGTGACCACTAGCGAAGCTATAATTGATTGCCTCAGTTAATCGATGTAAATCTAGACAAGCCCCATGAAACAAAAGCTTTAACGAAACAAAGAGAACATTAGCCCCTGCGATAACGCCTATAAATATATAAGTTCTGAACGACCTTTAATTACATTTTAAAGAAAAAAAGACACAGAAGAGAAAGTACCAAAAGTGGTTTCGTTCCACCAATGAACGTAAAAATTTCATTATATTTGTTAGCATTGGTGCTTCAAAACTCAGCAGATGAGAAATAATAGTAATGTCGAAAGCAACAATCGTATTCCTACTAAGAAGAGCCATAACACCGAAAACAAGGAATGATATCAAACTTGTAATAAAAGCGATTATAGCGGGTAATTAGTGTCTTTATACGCTAAGAAACTTAGTTTAGTGTTTTCTATCCAATACCCATCTTCGTAAACTTGCAATATATATAAAAATCATAATCCGAACGGAAATTTATAAATTATTGTCCTGCATCAATTTCTTCAATAATTTGTTCTACTACTTGAATGATGTCCTGGTCCTCGCTTATTACTCCTACATCAAAAAACAATCTAGTGTTGAATCGGTAGGATATGTGCTCTGATGACACAGCAGTGGTAACTGGTAACTGGAATGAAAATGGGATACGGATTTCCTGCTCCTCCTCTATAAACTTTGTTGTTAGAATGGTCGTGGTGTCAATGACCTGTTGGGCATTTTTCATCTTGTCTATCTGCACTAAGTCACACTCCAACCGTTTTATTTTTTGCTCACAGATTCCCCCTATTATGTAGAATTCACCTGTTACCCGTTCTCCTAGCCCATAAATTACCTTAGATAATTTAAGGTCGATTATAGCTTTTCCTATTCCTAATTGTGACAGATATTTTCTCAACAACAAGTTGGTTTCCCTCCCGGAATTTTACTATAACAATTCAAATGAAATCCCTATCAGTCTATACGAATATATAACTCTTAAAGTTTCATTTACATTTCATATTTCTAATATTGTCCTGTTGCATAATGTGTGTTTCCAACCTGCCCCCTTAGCTTAAGAAAACTATTCATCTTTATCTAAATTTTCAACTAGTCTGATAAACCAATACAATATTATCCACGTAAGAATGAACATTGTAACCCATTCAATTACATTAGTTATTGCATATCATGAGTTTATACCATTTTATGGAATTGGTAACTAAAAATAAAACTTTAATTCAAATAATTAAATTTGCCTTAGATACCTCCTGCTACTATCAAAAAAATGATCACAATATACCTATACGTTTTTTCTCTGCCCCGGATAAGAAGGACACCAGCGCGTTGCCAACCTTTTCCTCCTTGATCTCTATTTCGCCCATTAATGTTTCTATGGCGTTATTAAATGACTTGAACCGCTTACTGCCCTCATTAAAAGGATTTGCTATTTGGCATATCGTCATTTCTGATATAAGAAGTCTTTAATGTCTTGTATACTCGGTTTTTATACAAGCCTATGCTAATCCCGTCAATATAATCCTGTGTTTCGGATTCATTCATCTCTTTTTTTACTTTCAGTAAAAATAAAGCATCCACCATAAAATCATCATTCTCTAGAATGATTTCTGACTTTAAAAACTTTTAAAAAAACAAAAATTCACGCTCCTTATTTCAAAAAATTAGGAGTGTACTACAGTGGTCTTACCACAGGAGGATTGATGAAGATGTGTCCATTAAAGGGAGAAAAAATAGAAACGAACTCTTATTTTGAAATAGACAAAGTCACCCCCCCCATCCCTTTTACTTGTAAATCGTGTGGGGAAACTTATGACGAGTCTCTTATGAAAAAAGAATTGAATGTTTGTCCGAATTGCCAATATCACTACCCCGTTACAGCTTATGACCGCATTTCAATGCTTACAGATAGTGGCTCTTTTTCGGAATCCAATAAAAGTTTAACTTCCGTTGATCCGTTGAACTTCCCTGAATATAAAGATAAATTAGTTTCGGATAAGAAAAAGACTGCATTAAATGATGCAGTTATTACTGGAGAAGCTTCCATAGGTGGCTATCCGGTTGTAATTGGTGTCATGGATTCTCGTTTCCGTATGGGCAGCATGGGTTCTGTAGTTGGTGAAAAAATTACAAGAGCCATAGAGGAATCAATAAAAACCCGAAAACCCTTCATATTATTTTCAGCAAGCGGTGGAGCCCGTATGCAAGAAGGAATTCTTAGTCTCATGCAGATGGCAAAAACGAGTGTTGCTTTAGAAAAACTAAACTACGAAAAAATTCTTTTCGTATCCGTTTTAACAAATCCCACAACGGGTGGCGTTTCTGCTAGTTTCGCTTCATTAGGCGATATCAATATTGCTGAACCACAAGCTTTAATTGGCTTTGCAGGTAGACGCATAATTGAACAGACTATAAGAGAAGAACTCCCAGAAAATTTTCAAACTTCTGAATTTTTATTAGAACATGGTCAACTAGATATGGTTGTAAATAGGAGTGAATTAAAACAATCATTAACTACCATTTTAAAAATCCATCATCTCAATTTCAGGGAGCGTCTTCAATAATGAATTTGAAAGTATTAAAAAAACTAGAAAACCATATTGCTGAACTAAAAGAGATGTCTGCAAAGCATAATCTTAACCTTAACGAAGTATTAAATAACCTTGAACAAAAAGCCCATGAAATCAAAATTCATCTTAATGAGAATATGGGAGTTTGGGATAAAATTCAACTATCTAGAATTCAACAACGCCCAACTACTTTAGATTTTATCCATCATATTTTTGAAGATTTTATTGAACTTCATGGTGACAGACTTTATGGGGATGATCCTGCTTTAGTTTCAGGAATAGCTACCTTCGAGGGAATGCCTATAACTGTATTAGGAAATCAAAAAGGTAAAAATACAAAAGATAATATCTATCGTCGTTTTGGCATGTCGCAACCTGAAGGCTACAGAAAAGCTTTAAGAATTATGCAACAAGCCAATAAGTTCAATAGACCCATCGTAACATTTATTAACACGGCTGGAGCCTTCCCAGGCCGTGAAGCCGAAGAACGTGGACAATCTGAAGCTATCGCCCGCAATCTTCGTGAAATGTCGAGTTTTGGAGTACCTATCATCTGTTTTGTAATTGGTGAAGGTGGGAGTGGTGGTGCGTTGGCTTTAGGTATTGGCAATCGAATCTTCATGCTAGAAAACACATTTTATTCGGTTATTTCTCCTGAAGGAGCAGCTGCATTGTTATGGAAAGATGCAGCACAAGCAAAACGAGCAGCTGATGTATTGAAAATTACAGCTAAGGACTTGATGGAGCTAGGGGTGATTGATGAAATCATCAAAGAACCTGCTGGAGGAGCTCATATTGACCTCCCTCTTCAATCGCAATATATCAAAGAAACCTTACGAAAAGCATTGCAAGAACTTGGTCAATTAGATAAAGAAATTCTACGCCAACAACGTTTTGATAAGTTCCGCAAAATCGGTGAGTATATGGATGAAAGGACATAAGCAGATAAACAATTATTTTCCAACATGTTCATAGAACATTTGAATAGTCGATAGGCTTAACATCACCTTTTCTATTTTGTACTACAAAATGTTAGTGCCCATGTCTTTCCTCCCCCATTTTTTTGTTATATATCCTACAGTCCTAAACTCAAGCACCCGTTAGCACTCCAGACAGCGCAAAAAGCAGCTCTACACCAACCGAGAACGAAAATTGATATAATTGGAATATACAGGTACTACGGCCGGCAAAGAAGTACGTTACACTTTATTTGCTATGATAGGAAGTTTTTTCACTTAATCAATCTACCAAACTCAATATGTACTCAAAAGGGTCAGCACTTTTTAAAAATGTTTTTCTGACTCTAGTTTTGTGCTCCTTTTTTTGGTTTTGAACCGAATTTAATTTTCTAGGGATATTCACTAACAGCTTTACCAACAATGGTGGCAGGTTTTTAGGTTTTGAAAGTTCCGATTCCATTTCAAGATTATCCATATGCATTATTTGTTGCAATTTCATTTCAATTATAATATTAACTACTACAGCAGCTACAATCTGAAAAAATAAAAAGCGTTGCATCTTTGAACTATACCCCGAATAACGGACACACACAAAAAAAGTGTCCCTTATTCGGGGTTTTTTATGTTTCAATAGATGTAATTATTGTGGATGGAGGTTTACTATGAGTGAGAATTTATATGCTGAATTTCAGATCAAAGAACTTGAAAAGAATCCAAATATCATAAGTGCTTCCGAGCGGTCTATTCGCTATAGTCCGGAATTTAAGACAAAAAAAATATATTCCTCAGTAAAAAGGAAAAAGTAGGTGCCCTCCAGATCAAAATAGTTATGGAAAATGATTATTCGGCTGTCATGAATCATAAGAAAATCAGACGGTTGATGGCAAAATATCATCTCTTCGCAAAAATCAGAAGGGCCAATCCGTATCGAAAGATGGCTAAGGCAACCAAGGAGCACCTTACTTGTCCAAACCTTCTTAATCGTGAATTCAAACAGAAGGAGCCAGGGAGATATGACTATCATGCGTATTTCCCGGTGTTACAATCATCCCCAGCACAAAACCGTTGCGATCTGCAGCCGCATGAAATGAATAGGCAAACTGTTTTGTTCGTTCATCTTTTACATAGTAGCCACTCTCAGGGTCAGTTGTACTTTCTTTAATCTCTTTGGTTTCTTCTTTATCAAATTTATCCCGTGGAATAGGCTTCTTTCCATTATTTTCACGATCTTGATTTATTTCTTCTTGAAGGCGTCCTTGATATGCTCGTGTTTCCTTACGAACGATTTTCTTTTCGAATTTTCTCTTATTCGCACTGGCTTTCACATGTGTTGAATCATTGAACGAATACCGAAGGTATACTGAATGAATGTCAATTTAACTAAATTAACTGGATCAATACTTGGGCGCCCTATCTCTGAATACATATCTTTCACCAAGTCATAAATGAAAGTGAAGTCAATGGCCGCCTCAATTTTACGAACCAATAAAAAGTAGATTAGTAATTTCTTTTTGTGATGTTGTCCTGTACCAATAACTCGAATACTTCTCGTTCTCGGCCAGTGAGTAACGGACGTTTACGGAAAGTCATAAATAGCATCTCTTTGTACTTTTTTTATTATTAGTAGATGCAAAATGATAAAAATTGGGATTTGACAAAAAGTAATCAATTGATTAGCGAATTAATCGACGCCCTAAAAGATTCCCCATAAGAAAAATTGGTACCATTAAAATGCTGAAGGGAATACTTTCGAATATTAAATGTCCGTCTATTAGACCCAATTCAAACAAGCGGTAATAGGTAAGAAGAGAATAAGGAATTACGATGAATAACGCCGTTATGACACCAGGCGTATAACCCCGGAAAATGATGGTTTGGCCAATATGAGAAAATGCCTGTAAAAAAAATATATTTAATGTAGCAGTAAATAAGATAAGGTTTCCCTCGATTGTTAGAAGGTAGGCGGTCATAAATGTGATAAATGATATAATAAGCAAAATCCACGCAGCAGTAATAGAAAGCTGGGCGGATTTCGTACCCAATTTTTTTTTAACGATTAACGCAAGTCTGGCGAGGAAAGCTTTCGGAACCCTGTTTTTGTACTTGGTCATAAAACTTTCAACTGTTATTATCTCTTCTAAGTCATGAAACATAAAAATGACAGGGAACAACCAAATAATTGTTTCAATGTAGAAAAATTCATGTAATACTTCTAGCATCATTTACCTCCTGTTTATTGGGGATTACTGGATTTTTCGCAAGGTAATAGATGAGTTTTTACCGCCTTGTTATTAATCATATATGTCCAACAAAAAAACTATGTCAGAGAAAGGGGTACGGAAACGATTCGAAGGATAAGGGCATCTAGAAATGAATACTCTATACAAATCTAGTTAACATAAAGCACCTTATGAGCAGTGTCTATCCTTCAACCAAAAAGGAAATTCAGTCCTATACGGCCGAACTTCCTTTTTTTATTCAGAAAATACTAGTGAAATATATGATTTAACAGGATAAAAGCAATATCTCCTTGAATAAGGTTATTAAATAGAAATCAAAATGTTTAAATCGTTGATGTTATTAGTTAGATAAGACTAATATTAGAGTTAAGTTAATTCTTATATTAAGATTTATATAAGACTAACGTTAGATTGTATTAAGAGTTAATATTAGGGGGTCTGAATGGTCTCAAGTGGGACTATTTTATTTCCGTTTGCTTGATTCATGTTCATAAGCTTTTTAGCCGTTTCAAGGCTTATATAGCGCATTTCAGGACGTTCAGGATATAAAGCGCACAAAAGCGTTCAGATGGGCTATTTCAGCCTTTTCTAAGACCTTTCTTTCCTGATGGATGTGTCCACGTATCTGTCGGTTTTTCTCTAGGAGACTAGGGTAATCCGTTTGATGTTGACGTTGCATCTGCTGAAATTCTTTTTCGGTATGGAAGCCAAGTTTTTCACGGTAGGAATCTAACGTTTTATTCCGTGATTTTATTTGGTCTTCTGCCTTAGACATGTCCCGTTCGGCTTGTTCCTTTGTCATTCGATTTTCCTTTAGTTTAAAAGGATTGATCTAATTGATATGTTCCAATTGGTCCTGTGCTTGTTGGCGTTGGTTTTCAAAAATATGAACCCAACGGTAGGTTTCAGAAGCGCCTAGGATGGTTTCTTCTTTCCACCGAATCACTTGGTCATCCTTATTCACTTGGTTTTCCCACTGATCGAGCTCTTTACATTTTACACCGATTTCTTGCAAGGTAGGTTCACGATCCAGGTTCAAAAGCTTAGAAGCCTCTTGTAAGTGAACACGTTCTGCAGGCGTGTTGAAGCGTTCGGATTGTTGCCGTTGTTCTTGCCTCCGTGCTTTTTCTTGTTCCAGGGCTTTCTTTTCTTCCCGGTAGGTTTGGAGATCCACGACAAGACGGTTATATTCCTGGCGATCCCGATTCATATTTCCTCGATCCATTTGGACTCCGCGCCTTTCCATTTCATGAGCCACATGGCCAAGATGGACCGTTGGAAAAATAATGAGATTTCGTTTTGCATGGGATTCATGGGAGATACGGTCTTGAATGCCTTCACGTTCTAAGGATTGATTCGCATGTTCTGCCCACTGTTCACGCCATTGCTGCTGCAACTCTTTCTTGTTCCAGTCACGATTCTTAACGGTGAATCCGTCTTTGGAAATTTCGCGAGTGGTCAACATGACATTGGCATGGGGATTTTCTTTGTCGTCACGGTGAATCGCTACATCAGCAATCATCCCTTGATCGACGAATTCTTTTTTTACATACCCACGAATTAACTCCGTTTGTTCTTGATGAGATAATTCTCTAGGCAAAGCGATATTTATTTCTCTAGCCACTTGTGAGTTTTTTCTTGTTTCGGATTTCTCCACTTCATTCCAAAGTTGTTGCCGATCTTGTACCCATTCAGGAGATTGAGAAGGCGCAAGAATCATGGTTTCCGGTTGGACTTCTCTTTTATAGAATTTGGTTTCACCTGTTCGTTCATCCTTTAATCGTTCACCGGAACGATAGGCAGCAGAAGCAACAGCCGATTGACCTTTGCTTCAAATGGTTCGCTGGCACCAGTTGATCCAAAGTAATCAAGTTGATCTCGCTGAATAGAATTATGTTTCGAAAGCATCGTCATCACCTCAAGTTTTAATACTCCTATTTTAAAACAAAAAAGACTGTAGGCAAAAGCGGTTATATCTAATTGTTAAAACAAAGTTGATTGGAACGGAAGGTGCGAGACTCCTGCGGGAAAAGCGCGTCCAAGGGAGACCCCACAGGCGCAAAGGCGCCGAGGAGGCTCCCAGACCGCCCGCGGAAAGCGAGTGCCTGGAGTGGAAATCAACGTTCGGATTTTTAACCCCCTCAAAAAAACTGTAGACAAACTCGATTTTCATCGAGTTTGTCTACAGTCTGAAGGGTAACCAAATTATTGGTTACCCTTTTATAAATTAAACTTCTGGTTTAAATGTTTTGCAATCTATTTCTCCATTATTAGATGCTTGTTTACCCTTATGACTTACCACATAAATAGCATCATCATTACATTTGTTTCCAGATACAGTTATCGACTTCACAAAGTACATCTTATGCCATAGTATCTCCACTTCACTTTTGTTATCATTAACAAAGTTGAGGTGATTGATACTTTATAATTTAGTGCAGGTTTATCACTGACTGAAGTAGAGATTCCATCAGTATTTTTTATTCACTTATTAACTACTTCCTTTTTCCATATCTTATTTTATATAGTACTTATTGTACCAATTTACAAACTGAGTTAAACCTTGTTCTACAGTTGTTGAAGGAGAGAATCCCACATCAGCATGCAAATCAGAAATATCTGCATAGGTCTCCTTAACATCTCCTGGTTGCATTGGTAAGAATTCTATTTTTGCCTTTTTGCCAATTAGTTTTTCTAATGTATTAATAAAATCCATTAATTTTATGGGATTATTGTTACCAATGTTATAAATTTTGTATGGGGCATAGCTCGAACTTGGATCAGGGTTAGCTCGATCCCATTTTTCGATATATATTGGTGGATTATCGAGTAGTCGGATTATTCCCTCAACAATATCATCAATATAAGTAAAATCTCTTCTCATATCTCCATTATTAAAAACCCTTATTGTTTTCTCTTCAATAATATTTCGAGTAAAAGAGTAATAAGCCATATCAGGTCTCCCCCAAGGACCATACACCGTAAAGAATCGGAGTCCTGTGGTTGGAATATTAAATAAATGACTATAAGTATGAGCCATTAATTCATTAGACTTTTTTGTGGCAGCATATAAACTTACTGGATGATCTACTGAGTCTTTAGTTGAGAAAGGGATGTTAGTATTTGCTCCATAAACAGAACTAGAAGAAGCATAAATTAAGTGCTCTACATTATATTGTCGACATGCCTCTAAAACATTAACAAACCCAACTAGGTTGGAATTAACATAAGAATCTGGGTTGTCTAGACTATAACGTACTCCCGCTTGAGCTGCTAGGTTGATGACTATATGAATCGTTCTATCTTTAAATATTTGATTTAATTTTTCTTTATTTGATATATCAATTTTATAGAATTCAAAATTAGGGTTTTTTTCTAATATCTTGAGACGATCCTTCTTTAAAAGAACATCATAATAACCATTAATATTATCTACACCTATAACGTTGATATCTTGGGCTAACAAACGTTTTGTTAGATGGAAACCAATGAAGCCTGCCGCTCCTGTTACTAATATTTTCATAGTATTAATTTCGATCCTTTCTATACAATAGGACTTTGACATTATCTAGAATACTGAGTAAGCCTTCGTATTCATACACTGATACTTTCAATCCTTTACGGCAACAGAGCAAAGGCCATTTTGTTGGATATTAGACTAGGCAAACTCAGAAATTCCCATTCCAACCCTCAGGGGGATTGACTTTACAATTCATTCGTAATCCACCAATGACATGAAATCTTTTTTCGCTTCAAACCTCATGATTTTTTCACTCGTATATCAGCTATCAACTAGCACAAAAAAGATATCTTTTTTTGAAGATGGATAGTTCTGAATCAATTCAAGTACCAAGTCTTTTTTGCTTTTGAAAGGGAATGCTGGCTTTGGCAATGCTCTTTTAAATTAGGGAAGAAAATAGTAAATCAATAGCCCTCTGTCACTGCAGGTGCAGTAACGAGACAACGAGAACCATATACTTTTCCCAACTGAATGAGGGAGTGAAAAACAAGGTTTTCCATTTTGAAAATAATGAACGTAGCGGAATAAATATCACCTTTTGCTTTTCACCAGGTTTTTTTACTCATAATAAAAAGTTTAAGCTTTGCCTAACTATGACTATACAAGCGTATTATCATTTTCATCTAATGGTATTGGTTTTTGTCCATTCAGCATGCGTATCAGGATCTATTGCTTGCACTTGTTCTAGAAAAGAATCTAAAAAATTTCTTTTTCGCAGGTCTTTAAATAACTCGAGAGGTCTTTTTTGTTCACATGAAAACGAGTACACATGATCGACTAATTTAAAACCATTCGTGGTTATAATAATATGCCTTAGTGGGGCATCAATTTGTTTGAAACCTGATTTTTCCATTGTTTTCAATATATAGAGTAAGCGTCTTGTTATGTCCTCAGAAAGTACAGATTGTTTTTTAAGAAACGTATTTAAATCTGGTCCTAATAGATATTCCATTAAAATATAATTTGGTCCTGTTTCAAAGACCTTCGGGATAAAAGGCAAGTCTTGACTTGATAAAAGAACCTTTTTTTCCTGAGTTGCATGTTCAGTTTTCCCGTAAATTTTTACGCATTTGTCTTCAGACACTCGATAAACAGCACCTTGATGCCCTTTTCCAATTAGTGTTTGTGTAATACCGCTATCCACTTTTACTCCACTCCCTGACCCTCCAGAAAGGACGGTAATATTCTAAAGTCCAAACTATTTTGATTGAAATAATTCTCCCACTCATTGAAGGTGTCCGGTTCAAGCCTTTTCACTTGGGCTAAGAACAGTCCTTTAATAGGATTATTTTTAAATCTCTTAATAATTTTATATAACTATACAAGCGAATTATCATTTTCATTTAATGGTATTGGTGTTTTTGTCCATTCAGCATACGTATCAGGATCTATTGCTTGCACTTGTTCTAGAAAAGAATCTAAAAAATTCCTTTCTCGCAGGTCTTTAAATAACTCGAGAGGTATTCTTTGTTCACGCGAAAACGAGTACACATGATCAACTAATTTAAAACCAGTCTTGGTTATAATAATATGTCGTAGTGGGGCATCAATCTGTTTGAAACCTGATTTTTCCATTGTTTTCAATATATAGAGTAATCGTCTTGTTATGTCCTCAGAAAGTACAGATTGTTTTTTAAGAAACGCATTTAAATCTGGTCCTAATAGATATTCCATTAAAATATAATTTGGTCCTGTTTCAAAGACCTTCGGGATAAAAGGCAAGTCTTGACTTGATAAAAGAACCTTTTTTTCCTGATTTGCATGTTCAGTTTTCCCGTAAATTTTTACGCATTGATCTTCAGACACTCGATAAACAGCACCTTGATGCCCTTTTCCAATTAGTGTTTGTGTAATAGCGCTATCCACTTTTACTCCATTCCCTGACCCTCCAGAGAGGGCGGTAATATTTCTAAAGTCCAAACTATTATGATTGAAATAATTCTTCCACTCATTGAAGGTTTCCGGTTCAAGCTTTTTCACTTGGGCTAAGAACGAGTCCTTCAATAGGATTATTTTTAAATCTCTTAATAATTTTAAAGGTACAGGGTGCAATCTTTTGAAGGAATTCACATGGTCAATCACTTTAAGTTCTTCATTACCAACGACAAAAATATGGCGTAGAGGGGCATCTATCATGGTGAATTTTACTTGTTTTAATTCCTTTAATATATAGAGAAGTTTCTTTACTATAGAATCAGGGATATACGTACATTTTATAAGGTATTCTTTTAAGGTTGGAGCATTAAAATATTCCATGACTATATAGTTTGATCCTGTTTCAAATACCACAGGCATAAAGGGTAAATGTTGACCCGCTTTAAGGGCTTCTTCCTCCATTTTCGCTTGTACAGGGTCTGAATAGATTTTCACACATTTATCTTCTGCGAGTTTAAATACTGCACCTTGAGCACCCATTCCAATCAGCGAATAGGTAGTGGGATTGTGAATTTCTAAAGACTTTTCACCTTTGGTTACAGTAATAGTTTTAAAATCCTCCATGATCAGCCTCCTATCTTTTCATCTTTAGCCTGCTGTTGAAGCTTTTGAATTTTATTAAGGGCTTTTTTGACCTTTTTGACTTTTTGAGCCTTTTTTTCTTTTTTACGAGATGCTACTGTTTCATCATCATCTTTAGCCTGCTGTTGAATTTTATTAAGGGCTTTTTTATCTTTTTTATTAGTTGCTACTAGTTTAACTTTATCTTTAACTTTAACTTTAACTTTAACTTTATCTTTATCTTTATCTTTAGTCTGCTGTTGAAGCTGCTGAATATAAATAAAGGCTTTTTTGACTTTTTCGGCTTTTTTATCTTTTTTACTAAGCTCTACTGATTCGTCATCATACTTAACTTGCTGTTGAGGCTGTTGAGGCTGTTTAGTATTCTTAAGGGTTTTTTTATCTTTTGTATCCTTTTTGCCAGGTGTTACTGAATTTTGTTCACCTTTTTTATAAGGGGCTGCTAGTTCATCATAAAATTCAGCTTGTTGTTGAAGCTGTTGGACGAGGTTAAAGTTTTGTTCGATTTTTTGACGAGCCGCTACTGTATATGTTTCCCAAAGCTCCCTGTTAGTTAGCATGAATTCAAGAGCCTCTGCCAGTTCATCTACATTGTTTTCTTGTACTAATACTCCCTCTTTCTTATTTGTTATTAATTCAGGGATGCCGGCATGATTGGTCGAAATCACTGGTACCCCAACCGCCATAGCTTCTTTTAATGTATTAGGTATACCTTCTACATCTCCATCGGCAGCTTCTAAGCTAGCGGCGCAAAATATATCTGCATTGGTCATTTGTTCTCGTACTTGATCTTTAGGGAGATGATTTAATAAACGAAAAGAATCTCCTAGATTAAGTTGATTTGCCAAAGAATTGATATATTCTTCAAGCTCCCCTCTCCCGATAATTGTCAGGGTTGCATTTGGAAATTTACCTCTGATTTTTTGAAAAGCTTGCATTAAGATATGGTGTCCTTTTTTTTCCACCAACCTACCGATGGATAAAATGTTTTGAGAGCCCTCTTTATGTGGAGTTCGATAATTGAATTGGTTAAGGTCAACTCCGCCATATAATACTCTAATTTTTTCTGGAGGACAGCCCCAAGCAATCAACCTATCTGCTAAATATTTACAAACAGGAAAAAAGCGCTCACCTCGGTCAAATAGCATTTTCATGTTATCTAGATAACCAATGGGCTGATTAGCTAGGGTTGCATCCCTGCCTCGAATACTTGTTACCAACGGAAGGTTTGTTTCATCTTTAAAAGGAAGTAATAACATCCCTAATTGACCATGGTGAGCATGTAAGAGGGAGATATTATTTCTTTTCACATATTCTGTTGGAGAGAAAATTTCATTGAGATAATGAACCTTCTCATTCAGAAGGGAAAGATCTATCATATACTTAGGTTGTCGTACCATATGAATATAATCATAATCAGGAACTTCTCGAATCTGTGAGATATATTGGGTCGGGTCAACTCTTAAATTCAAATGCATAACTGTGTGCAAATAAATGTTCTCCTTTCAAGAATAGTAGGCAAATTTTCTGGTCCTTTTCAAGTATATTATGTACGACTATATAGGTACGCATGGACTAAATGGAATCGAATTTCTTTGAAATCGGTTAAAAGTGAGATGGAAGTTGTTTAAAATCCGTTAGCTACAGCTGACGCTCATAACATAAAGTAAAACTAATGGCAGTGAGTGTGTGTTAGCATAATACAAAGAGGATGAAGTAAGTGATCTGACATATTGTTAATTGAAAGCCAAATGATGATAATAATTCAACATGCAAATAGTTGAAGTTAATTTATATCTTTTATGGCAAGGGGATACAAAAAAGCACCCAAGATTATTCAAAGGTGCAGCTTTGCCGGTTTACCCGCATATAGAATAGAAAAACAACTCACCCTTTGAATGCGTGAGCTTATATAATATTAGCAAAAAAAATCATCATGTTAGTGTTATGAGATTTTAGAAAATGCTGAACATTTAAGTCATTTCAATTACTATTGATGGTCTTCCTATTGGATAATATTCAATTTTCTTACATGCTCTGATTCGTTCTTCCCCAAAACAATTTCTACCATCAAAAACAATCGGTTGTTTCATTATATTAATCAATGCCTCAAGATCTAAATGTCTAAACTCATTCCATTCTGTGACAATAAATACTGCGTCCGCATCCAATGCCGCTTCGCGGGCTGAGCCGGCAAACCTAATTGTATCCTTTAATATTTTCTTGGCATTATCTATTGCTACGGGATCATAAGCTACCACTTCTGCTCCCAGTTTGGCCAATGAACGTGCAATTTTAATAGATGGCGCTTCCCTCATATCGTCAGTCTCTGGCTTGAAAGCAAGGCCAAGCATCGCAACCTTTTTTCCTTTTAATTCTCCAAAACGATTTATCGCTTTCGTTACAAGGAGTTCTTGCTGAAAATCATTAATCGCTACTGTTTCTTTCAACAGAGAGAATTGTATTCCATTCAAATTAGCCGTATGAAGCAAAGCTTTAACATCCTTCGGAAAACAAGATCCTCCATAACCAATCCCTGGCTGTAAAAAGGCTTCTCCGATTCTTTTATCTTTTCCCATTCCCTTTGCTACATCTTCAACATCTGCTCCCACTACCCCGCATAAATTGGCAACTTCATTAATAAAGCTAATCTTAGTCGCCAAAAATGCATTAGAAGCATACTTAATCATTTCCGCACTTTTAATACTTGTTAATAAAAATGGCACATTCAACGGACGATACATTTCTTGTACTTTCTTTGCCGCCTCTTCATTTTCTGAACCGATGATGATTCGATCTGCGTGCATCGTATCCTTAATGGCAGACCCTTGTCTTAAGAATTCAGGGTTTGAAACCATTTCAAAGGTGACCCTTTCGTTACATAGTTCACCCATAATTTTTTTTATAAATTCATTCGTACCAACAGGCACTGTACTCTTTAAGACGACCACAGCACTTTGTACTAGGTTTGCAGCAATATCCTTCGCCGATTGCTCAAGATACGATAAATCTGCTCCCCCATCCTCCCTTTGCGGTGTTCCTACGGCAATGATAATAATTTCGGCACCATTTAACGCTTCTCGATGAGATGTTGTAAATAGCAGTCTACCCTCTGCAGCATTTTGAGTAAGTAATTTCTCCAGACCCGGTTCATATATTGGAGAAATCCCTTGACGTAGATTTTTAATTTTCTGTTCATCAATATCGATACAAATGACACTATGCCCTATTTCTGACAAACAAACACCAGTGGACAGCCCGACATAACCTGTACCCAAAACAGCTATTTTCATATTATTCAAGCTCTCTCTTTATAATCTGAAGGTTTTCTTTCTTATTTACATCACTTAAATAGGAAAGTACCTCATCTCTTATATCATCCCTTTGCAAAGCAAAGTCTATTGTTGCCTTAATAAATCCAACTTTATCTCCAATATCATATCGGTTTCCCTCAAAGTTATATGCTAATACGGCCTGCTGCTTATTTAGCTCATTTATGGCATCTGTAAGCTGTAATTCATTACCGTGTCCAATTGGAAGCTTTGCTAGTGTTTCAAAAATCTCAGGTCTTAAAACATAACGCCCCATAATCGCATATCTGGAAGGAGCCTCTTCCCTTTTTGGTTTTTCTACCAAAGAATCGATATGGAAAAGGTTTGGCTCAATCATTGTACCTTTTGGCTTAATAATGCCATATTTACTGACATCCTTTTCCGGTACGTTCTGAACAGCTACGACGGAGCTGTTGCAATACTCGAAAACACTGATGATTTGTTTCAGACAAGGTGTTTCAGACATAACGATGTCATCTCCTAATAAAACAGCAAAAGGTTCATTTCCAATGAAGCTTTTCGCACAGAGAATTGCATGTCCTAGCCCCTTCGGTTCCTTTTGGCGGACATAATAGATATTTGCCAAACTAGATATTTTCTGAACTTCCTCTAAAACATCTAGCTGATTTTTTCTTAAAAGTGCATCTTCCAACTCATAGGATTTATCAAAATGATCCTCTATTGATCTTTTTCCTCTACCGATTATGATAATAATTTCCTCTATACCCGAAGCTACTGCTTCTTCTACAATATATTGAATTGTTGGTTTATCAACAATCGGCAGCATTTCCTTGGCCTGAGCTTTTGTTGCAGGTAAAAATCGAGTCCCAAGGCCGGCGGCCGGAATAATGGCCTTTCGGATTTTCATAAGCTGCCTCCCTTTTGTCATTCATTAATCCTTTATATGCAAAAGGACAACTTCCGGTCTAGTTAGTAGCCCTATTAATCTCATTTTTATTTAACGGAGTTTAGCCTGCAATACATGAAAAAACCCAAAACTGACCGTGGCCGAGCCTAGCAACCAGTTGGTTACGTTCCAAATTAAAAGATCCATTACACTATTATGCAATGGAGTTACCCATGGTTTTGGTGTAATGGTGATTAATGTATTGGATAAATTTCTGTGTACAACTCAATGATACTTCTTGAATATTAGGAATCTTATATAAAGCAAACAAAGAATTCAGATACACCGTTGTATGGTATCGCCTAGATCTTGAAAAAGAATCGGATAATAACCAAGGGCTTAGCAAAAGGCATTCAACATGAGATCCACACCTTCAGTTATTGGATAGGTTATTGAGAAACAGAATATCAAAAATTAGCTGTAGCATTTTAATGGGGGAAAAGTATATGAATGAATAACTTGATCGCGAAAACAATTGGGGGTTTTATCAAATTATTTTATTCTGAAGAATAATTAATGAGGTTTTTTTTATAAACACCTTTCCATTCCCCCTTGTATCAAAATATATGATTGACTGTATTCATGATTTTGAGGAGGAGGTTTTTCGCTAATAAATTCTTAATCTAATAATAGAGAAGACAAAAAAACGGAAGGTTTATTAACCCTCCCCGTTTTAAATTAAATTATTATCAGGCGTAAAATAAGATTAAGATGCATGTTGAAATGGTCATAGTTTGAACAATTCTATTAACTAGCTCCTAAAGCAGCAACTGTTATCCTCCTTGTGAGGTTTCAGGCAACACTACTACTTTCTCCGTACATGAAGAGCAAAACTTGGCATATTGGATACACGTTTCTAATGAATCATTCGGCTCCATTGGCCACCAACGGATGGCACCCATGGGCGCCATAGAAGCAAAGGCCTCGATTTCTGCAGGAATACGACCAACAACTACTACTTCGATTTCTTTAAAATTGGTATCTATGCCCTTTTGAAGAGTCTTAAATAATTGGGTATGCTCATTTGTAGGGCAGGAGTGAGGAATAGGAAACAGGATTGAAGCTTTGGATAATTCTTCATGAATGATATGAGCAGTTTTTCGTGCGGGATTATCTGTAGTTGTCTCCCAAACACGACTATATGGCACTTCCTCTGGTAAACCCATTTCTTCCAATCTTTTGTAGATTCTCGGACGATAATAACTGTTTAGTTCTTTTACGAGGGTTTGAATCTGCTTATTTCTCTGAAAAGTAGAGTTATCTCCATTTTCATTTCGATATTGGATATAGAGTAAATCGGGAATCGATACATACTTCGTACAAAGAAACGTCCGAACGAGCATGTCGTAATCGTCTGCAACCAATAGTTCTTCGCGATGACCTCCAATCAGATGGTAAAAATCTCTCGCCCACGCACGAGGATGATTCGGTAAACCAACCAAATGACGGATGGTATTCCCATTGATGGTAGTGTGTCTTTGCACATTTTGCCATCGATTCATTTCATGTACCCAGACTCGATAACTCACACTGTATCCAAAACCACAATCCCAACCATACCAATGAGCATGGTGGTTCCCTACGTGCACCTCTGCACAATCCCCATAAACAAAGCCACATTCAGGGTGTTGTTGAAATGCATCGACGATTTTCTTTAGACAGTTTGGAGTTAGGTCATCATCATGATCTACTTCCACTAAAATTTCTCCTGTACATAGACCTGCTGCATACCGTTTGATTGCCCCTATGTAGCCATTGCGGGAATCTTGGCGATACCTCCTCACACGGGGATCGTCTAGAGGGAGTAAGTCTTCATTGTATGTCTCATCATCATCACCGGAGTCATCTACAATCACCCATTCCCAATTGGAATATGTTTGATTCAGTAGAGAACGATAAGGGCGCTGAATTTTTTCTTTAGACTTGTAGCTAGCTGTGAACACAGACACTAAAGGAGTATCTGAAGAAAAACGAGTCGAAAGGGTCTTGTTTTCTGGAAGAGGATCTGTCTGTTTGAGCCAGCAGTAAAATAAGTTGTATGGTTGAATTTCTGCTGGAGAATTGAAATGTAGCCAACGTTTTCTCTCCTGAACAGGTAACGCATTCAGTGTTCTAAATTCTTCCCACCCCTTTCCTAATGAAACATATACGCGAGGATTTTTAGGATTTATATCCAATAATGCATCATCAAGTCCATACACCTTCACTGTTATGTCACTTTCAGCTAGTCTCATTAACATTTCTTCCAACCCATCCCCTGAATTCCTCTTTGAAATAAATAGATGGACTGTCAATAGTGGAGTATGATTGGTTGCCATGTTTGCCCTCCTAAAATAAATAAGTATCAATTATCGTGAATACAAAGGATAGAAAATTCACCGTTATTATACACCGAGTATATTTTGTTCCTTCAAATATATAGTTTTATTAAGCCAATCCCATAAGTGCAAATTTACTTTTGAACATAAAAACATGATTAACAAGAATGAACCGCCTACATCCGATTCAAGAAATGGAATTATCCATATATTATCTTTAACAGAGTTGATAGTCTTTTCGTGTAAGTATGGCTTTTTAATGTTTGAATATATCCTCTTTGCGCAATCGTATTTCTCTCCTCGTCATGGTTTAAATAATAGTCTATCTTTTCAGTTAATTCCGAAGGAGATTTGTAAGTTTCTATTTCCTTCCCAATTTCATAATAACGTTGTAATTCTTGTCGGATATCCGAAAGCTGAAATGCGCCGCAGGCAGAAATTTCGAAGGTTCGAGGGTTAATTGAAAGGGCCGTTAGTTTATTACTGTTACGGTTGAATAACGTAGTATCATCGTATAAACGATGATTATTAATCACAATTTTGGATTGATTAATAAGGCGAGCCGATTCACTCGGAGATAGGAAACCAAAACGGATTTTATCAGAAAGCAAGTGATAATTCCGCATCCGGTCCCAACGCGACCCCACGATGAGTGTATTTTTTTTTGATAGAAAGGGAGCAATTTCGTCAAACAAAGAGATTCTGTTGTTCCAACCTGACCCCATAAAACAAACGTCAATAGGAACCGAGTTATCCTTCCTCGCCCTCTGATAATGGAAAACTTTTGTATTGACTGCGAGAGGTAAATAATGAACTTGGGGACAACCTAAAAGTTGATAGTAAGATACACAGCTTATCTCTTGTGTAAAAACATAATGATAATAGGGGGCTAAGTTTGTTGTTACGTCTGTATAGTATGGGTCATCCGTAAACCACACCGCTGTTTTAATACCCATTTCCCTAATGGCTTTCACTTGGTCAATAGGAAATGTATCTCCAAGTAAAACAAGCAAAAGGTCCGGCCTAAGTTCAGCTGCAAGACTGACCACATTTCCCTCCGCTTTTGCTGTATATACTTCACGCACTAAATTTCTAAGCTCCTCAATAATTCCTTGATTAATAACCCTATAGGTATCTCCATGCCAAGGATGAATATAAAGTACACTTTTATTCCAGAAATCAAATCTGTCATTAAGTCCCACTTCACCTTTGACCATTAAATCTGATGATGGGCCCTCACCCCCTTCTTTCTGGTCAACAGTGTAACCGTTTTTTTTGTCATTAAATTGATTTTTATTATCAATTTCTTTAAACATCTCTATTTATCTCCTTTTCCTACTTAAACATTGTCTTTTCTCGTTCCCACTGCAGCTATCTCTTAGTCCATGAGTAAAAATTGGGAACTTTACGCAAGCCTTGTTTGTCTTATGCTTTTATATAAAATTTTGCAAGCTCGTACAACAAATCTTTGCTTTATAATTCCTTATCAAAGTTGGACGAAGATAATATTCCGCACACGTACAAGAATCGGCAATGACTAGCTATAGTGTAAAATGAGAGTCATATTGGAACCCGGAAATATAATATCTATTTATATACAAATAAATAGATGAATTTTTTGGCCTTCTTAATCACGAAAAAACAAGTACATGATAAATCCCCATTGGTACAAATCGTTATCTTTATCACTGTTATTCTTCCTTATTAATATGAGAAATAGCAGAAAATATGACTCAATGAAAACTCAGATCTTCTTGTCATAATGAAATAAAACATACTTATATAAGTAGAGAGTGAAATGGCGATGTAAATTTCTTGTGCCACTATGTAGAAAGCACTTGAATAGTCTACAAAAGACGTGAATTAAAGAGTGAGTAATGAAAAAAAGCTAGGAACATGCATTTAAGTTCAGCAAGATCAATAAAATTTTGAATCAGTTGCAGTCTATTACCCGGGCGTTAGCAATATATTTAGATTAGGAAAGGAATTGAATATTCATACACTCATGAAAAAATTCCACTTATACGTCCTAACTTTGTAAAGAAAGAGGAGCTAATCCCTAATTATCTGAGAATCATGTCGAATATATAACATTTTTGGTCCTCTCAACACACGTTTTAGCAACGAGTATAGGAATACTTTGAACACATTTGAAAGTTACAACTGTCAAAGCGAACCCCGGCTTGGTATTACTATTTCACAATCCAAACGCCCAAAAGGGAAATATACCCAATGTTAGTTTTGGATTTTTTTGCCCCCTTGATTACGATGTGGTGTGATTTAGAGCACTTGATTTCCGTTCGGATAATTGGTGTATGGTTGAAAAACTCCCTTTATGAGGTGCTGCAAATATTAGGCGAGGATGTAGCTTTGTTACCCCATATGCTACGTTTAGAACAAAAATGAACCTTGAATACTATCAACAAACCCATGAATTTTGAGTACCAGTGGTTGCTCCTGCTGCCTGCTTTGGTCCTTATATCGGTAAGGAACTTCCATACGTGAAAAAATTACCATTTGGTCTTTGTCGGTCTTTGGAGGAGGACTTTTACTAATGAAGACATACCGGAAAAAACATTGTACGCAGAGTACCTACAAAGTACAAAAAAAGATTTCCATAGTTTTCATGTATCCTTCATAACAATTGTAAATAGGAAACAAGGGGGAAGTCATTGTGGGAAATCCTTTAGTTAGTGTAGTCATTCCTGCGTATAATCGACCTGATACTCTAAAAATAGCGATTGACAGTGTATTAGAACAAACCTACCCTAATATCGAAATTATTATTTGTGATGATAGTACAGATGATCGAGTACAAGAAATGCTTGGTCCTTATTTAGGTTCAAACTCTAAAATTAAGTATTATAAAAACGAAAGAAATTTATTTCTTGAAAATTGGCATAAATGCTATGATTTGGCATCAGGGGAATATATTAATTACTTGATGGATGATGATGTGTATCATAAAGAAAAAATCGCAAAAATGGTTTATTTTTTCAAAGAGTTCGAAAATATTACCCTTGTCACATCTTACCGACAAACTATCGATGCATCCGGTCAATTTCTCCCTCCTATTAGTGCTACAGCTAGAATATATGAAGAAACAAGGATCTTAGACGGAAAGATGTTGGGAAACCTTGCATTAACCCATTGTCTCAATGTTATTGGTGAACCGACAACAGTGTTATTTAGAAAAAAAGACCTTACCGAACGATATGGTGTATACAAAGGGAAACAGTATTCTCTTATCAATGATATAGCTGCCTGGTTGTCGTTGCTATCCAAAGGGAAAGCTGTGTATATTCCAGAAGCTCTTAGTTATTTTCGAAGACATCCGAATCAAAATAATAATACACTAGGCCTAAAAGCATTTAGTGAATGGTTAGATATTATGATTGCCTCACGGGAAGATGGATTTCTTGATACGAACGATTTATTCAAAACTGCTCTTCACTCTTATCGTGAACGTGTCAAGAATTATCATGAATTTGTAGAAGATATCAAGCAGATTGAAATGATGTTAACAACCTTGGACTAAAAATCTTGCTTTGTGACGCTTAGTTGTTGATTAAATTGAAAAGGCTCAATTTCTTTTTTAAAAGGGGATTTAGGAGATTATTATTAGGTGAATTTCAATACTGCACCTTGTAAGAATCTAGATAAAGTAAAATTAAATAATAAATATACCTAAAAATAATGAAACACTCCCAACTAATTGAACTATCCCCCCAAATAATGGACACACAAAAAAAGTTCCTTATTCGGGGTTTTTCTATGTCCTTATATTACAACCCCGTTTATTATCAATTCAGACATATGGGCGGAGGAAATCAGAATGAGTAAGATTGATAGCCAGGGGATATGATGACAAGCTTATATAACCGGATGGCTAAGATGGAAGCCGTCGGGTATCTTTTTTGACATCCCCTTTATTTGGATGGGGTACCCTATCGCAATTTTAGCCTGAAATCTATACCACAACAAGGATGGGATGAATACAGTATAACTACAATATTGTAATCTAGAAATCCATACAATAAATAAAATAAGAAGTCTCAATAGATTATCACTATAATAAACCTATTTTTTTATACAGGACTCTTTAGATCATTAATATTAATTAATGAAATGGGTTCAGCCCAATCCAATTAGTTTAAATAATATTGAAACAAAGTGTTCTAGTTTAACATTATTATAGGAGTGACAAAAATTTGAAACTTATAGCTTTCTATTTGCCCCAATTTCATCAAATTCCGGAAAATAACCTTTGGTGGGGACAAGGATTTACCGAATGGACGAATACAAGAAAAGGACAAACGTTGTTTCCTGGACATAATCAACCGAGGGAACCTTATCAAGATTATTACTATGATTTAACAGATGAAACTGCGAGAAAATGGCAAGCACAAATTGCCAAAAAATACGGTATCTATGGATTTTGCTATTATCATTATTGGTTCAAAGGAAAAAGGTTACTCGAAAAACCATTTAATGAGGTGCTTCGAACAGGAGAACCTGATCTTCCTTTCTGTCTCTCATGGGCAAATGAACCGTGGACTAGAAAGTGGGATGGGTGGATTCACGACGTCTTAATGCCTCAAGATTATGGTGATGAAGAGGATTGGAAAGAACATTTTGATTTTCTACTAACAGCATTTAAGGATGAAAGGTATATCAGGGTGGACAACAAACCTTTATTTACTATATATCGACCTGGTAGCATTCCAAGATGTGAGGAAATGTTACAGTACTGGCAAAATCTAGCTAAACAAAATGGACTTGAGGGTATTTACTTTGTTAAAACCTTAGCGGCATTCACGATTCCTCAAATTGCAGGATTCGATGCTTGTCTTGAATTTGAACCAGGTTACACTTTGAATCATGGAGGTGGTTCAACTTTCCGGAGAGCTGTGGATGGGTATCAACAAAAGTTTATTGTGATGGATTATGATCAAGTATGTTCATGTATATTAGATAGATCTGATATACAGAAAAATATAAAAACATTTCCAGGTGCATTTATTGATTGGGATAACTCGGCCAGAGTAGGAAATCGAGCACTGATTTTTAAAGGGTCAACCCCTGAAAAATTCTCTTACTATCTAAGTCAGCAAATTCAAAAGGCAGTGAAAAGTAATAGTGAATTTTTGTTTATCAATGCTTGGAATGAGTGGGCGGAAGGAACATATTTGGAGCCAGATAAGAAGTATGGATATCAATATTTGGAAGCAGTAAAAAAGGCAACTGATAATAATGGATTTTAATAAGTTTTCCGATAAATCTTAGTAGCTCTTCATATTATTTAAAGGATGAAAGTAACTACAATATAAGAGGTGACTTAATAAATTGAATACACAAGGAGATTATCCTCAATTAAAGATTAGTGAATTGTATGGTTTCATTGAAAGCGTAGATGGCTGGTTGACACATTTGGAACAAACGGCACTTCTGCATCTACCAGCTTTAGTTGATCATTTGCAAGGGGACATCATTGAGATTGGTTCTTTTAAAGGAAAAAGTACAACAGCCTTAGGTCTCGGAAGTAAGTGGATTAGTGAGCGCAAACGTTCGATATATTCAATTGATCCATTTATTCCTAATAGAGAATATCATGGAGATTACTTTAACGATTTTCAAAAAGCTATTCAAGGTTTTCAACTGGAGAACTATGTAATTCCAATAAAGAAGTACAGTCATGAAGCAATCGTTGAATGCCCTAAGCTTATTTCAGCACTTTTTGTTGATGGCAATCATAGCTATTTAAACGTAAAGCAGGATATACAACTTTATGCTCCAAGGGTCGTAACCGGAGGTATGATTGCATTTCATGACTACATTACTTACCTAGATGTCAAAAGAGCTGTCGATGAACTTTGTGAGAGTAAAGAATACGTATATGTCTGTGATTACGACAGTTTGCGCCTTATCCGTAAAATAAAATAAACTAATACAATAGGTGCAGTACAACGCTAATTTTATAGCAGAAATAAAAAACACCTTCAAATAATAATTTCGAAGGTGTTTTTCAGGTATAGGAATAATCAACTCGTCCCCATTAAGGTCATTTTGAACTGGATACAAGTCACAAATACAATATTTGTATCCTTCTTGTTTCTGGCACATTTTTTTCAAAGTAATAGCAAAAAATCACCTTTTCGGTGCAAAGCGAATGTGTATTACGCCGCTTTTACGCTACATAATTTAACCTATCGGGTTACTCAATAAATCTAAATGTCTGATATAACACTTCTTGTCTGAGTTTCTCCTTAATCCACAATGTAAACTGATGTAATCTTATTCTGAAAATCATTATTCAATTCCTCAAAGATAATGAACACTAGCCTTGATAAACGTACTTTTGTCCCGATAAAACCACCCTACTTTTTATCATAACTTGACACAATAGGTGACTCTAGCTGATATCTCTTATATAGCCAAACGGATGTCCTTGTTCATCATTTTTTACTAAAGAACTATTAAAATTATAGGATTCCTGTTATTCGCCAATTTATAGCCATAAAATTTATTCAAAAGGAATATGAATGGAAGGGACACCAAAGAACTATTGAATTGCAAAAATCTCCATCTATCGCATTCGAATCAAATGGAATATACGAATAACTATACTTACTTTTGATTCAAAAAAGGTTGTTTTTTTAGAAAGCCCAGATCTAAATCTGCTTTGCACCATCAGCGCCATAACATAATACAACTCTGTCTTTCCAAACAATCCACCTTACAGCAAAGAAACAGGGCATGACCCGGAATTTAAATTTATTTTTGGATGGCTAATCGAATACTTCTAAGTAATTATGTGGGAAAGTAATTAAATTTATAGATTAATTGAAACGGAGATGAAAAATATCAGTAAAATTCCGTTTTTACGACCCAACTTGGTTAGGCAGGAAACATTTACTAATTATTTATCCCAGATTGAAAAATCCAGATGGTACAGTAATTATGGACCATTAAATACTCTTTTTGAGAATAGAGTTCTAACCGAATACTATGAAGGAAACGGAGCGGCGCTCACGGTCAACAACGCTACCATTGGACTGATGTTAGCCATTAATCAGAGTAAACGGCCAAAAGGTAAGTTTGCATTAATGCCTAGCTTTACTTTTTCAGCCACCCCTCTAGCGGCTATGTGGTGTGGTTTAGAACCTTATTTTGTTGATGTGAACAAAGACAATTGGTGTATGAATGAGGAACTTGTAAAGGATGCATTAACAAAATTAGGAGATAAAGTGGCGGTCGTTGTTCCCTACTCAACCTTTGGAACAGACGTAAACCCATCCTTTTATAAGCAAATTCATGAGTCAGGGATACCGGTGGTTTTTGATGCTGCCCCCAGCTTTGGGACATCAGGGCGTAGTGGGTCATTTGGTAATAATTTTCCCGGCCCTATTGTGTTCAGCTTTCATGCTACAAAATCATTTGGTATTGGCGAAGGCGGCTTAGTATATAGTGCTGATAAAGATTTGATAAGTCAAATTCGACAAGCAGGAAATTTTGGGTTCTCGACTGATAGGGAAACTATATCACAAGGTCTTAATAGTAAACTTTCAGAATATAGCGCAGCCGTAGCTCTTGCAACTTTGGATGCCTATCCTGAAAAAATTCGACAGAGACAACAAATTTATCAATGGTACCAAGAGCAATTCCAACAAACCCCTGTCTTAAAAAAAGAATGGCAACTCCAAAAAACAGAAGGGGAAATTCCCCATCAATTTATGCCTGTTCTCTGTCCTAAAGATCAAAGTAATTTAGATTTTGTGAAATTGCTAGCTGACAATCAAATAGAAGCACGAACCTATTTTTCCCCCACTTGTCATCAACAAAATTATTTTACATCATTCAATCGGACATTAATGCCTACTACCAATAATATTTCAGGACGCATAATTAGTTTACCTCTATGGGAAGAAATGAAACAAAGTGATATTGTGCAAGTAACGGCAGTGCTTGCCAAAGGATTGGAACCATGAAAAAAATCGTCATCTGGGGATGCGGAGGGCATGCACGTGAGGTAAATCATCTGTGTGAAAATTCAAGTTATGAGGTTATAGGATTTCTTGATGAAAGATCGGAAATGAAGGGGATAATAATAGATGATGTACCGGTTTTGGGCGATCTTCATGATATTTATTCTCTTAGGAACAAAATTAAAATTGTTTGTGCTGGTGTAGGAGATCCATCTCTAAAAAAGCGCTTTGTCACCAAAACCAAAAATGCAGGTTTTGAGATTGCTGATACAATAGTGCACCCTTCCGTTTTTATATCAAAAAGGAACACACTTGGAGTTGGGTCGATTATTTGTGAAGGAACCATTATAACCACAAATGTTCAAGTGGGGAATTTTGTAATCATAAATCGAAGTTCGAACATTAGCCATGATAATACCATCACCGACTATGTTACGATAGGTCCTGGAGTTAATATTGGAGGTAATGTTACGATTGGTGAAGGAGCATACATTGGCATTGGTTCTTCTATCCGTGAAAAAATCAATATTGGTGCTTGGTCGATTATAGGAGGCGGAGCATTTGTAAAGAATGATGTTCCTGCGAAAACCCTTTATGCGGGAGTACCTGCACAGTTAAAAAAAGATTTAGATTAGAATATAGGTAATAAGGCTTAACATATAGTTATAAACTAATGGGTTCCGGTGAAAAAATTTAAGACCCAGACAATCTCACTTTTCCATATTGTAAGTGCTACTCTAAAATAGTTTTATTGGAATGGACAATGAAAAGTCAGTCAATTGTGAGCATATCAGCCTGATATTATTCTGATAAACAGGATTAAAGAACACTTACTTTTTTAAAGGAAAGAATTATTTCACCCGATTGATGTTTATCTCAGTAAACCAAGAGAAAAAAAAGGCTACAAAGCATGTTTTCAATTTAGCTTTGTAGTCTTTTCATGTCAATAAAGCTCAATCTCCTAAGAAATCTATATAAATCTTTAAAATCACACTTCATTTGTACAGAATCCAATCACATTCTTAACGCATATGATGAAAAGGATTATTTTTCAGTGAAATTCCAGAAACTGATAAAATTTAAATTCATTTTGTTTTTTTATATCATACTACTTGAGGAGGTGAATAATAATGAAAGGAATCATATTAGCTGGTGGATATGGAACTAGATTATATCCGTTAACGAAGGTTGTCTCAAAACAGCTATTACCTGTTTATGATAAACCCTTAATTTATTATCCATTGTCCGTACTAATGCTTGCTGGAATTAAAGATATCTTAATCATTTCTACCCCTCTTGATACACCTCGTTTTAAAAATTTATTAGGTGATGGGTCACAATTAGGAATCAAAATAAGTTATATATCACAGGAAAAACCGGATGGTATCGCACAGGCTTTTATTATAGGAGAGGATTTTATAGGAAAGGACTCTGTATCTTTAATATTAGGAGACAATATTTTTTATGGACATAATTTCACGAAAACATTAGAAGAAGTCGTTACTCGACATAACGGTGCGACTATATTTGGCTATCATGTTAAAGATCCTGAACGATTTGGTGTTGTAGAATTTGATGAAAATCGGAAAGTGATATCTTTGGAAGAAAAACCTGTAACTCCTAAATCTCACTATGCCATTACAGGACTTTATTTTTATGATAATAATGTTATTGATATCGCAAAGAGTATTAAGAAATCTTCTCGTGGAGAATATGAAATTACTTCGGTGAATGAATGTTACCTCAAGAAAAACCAGCTTAATGTTGAGTTATTGGGTAGAGGATTTAGCTGGCTAGATACAGGTACTCATGAATCACTACTTGACGCTTCCTTATTTATCCAAACTATCCAAAGTCGGCAAAACGTTCAAATTGCTTGTATAGAAGAAATTGCCTTTCGAAAAGGATTTATTTCACCACAGCAACTTCTTGCCTTAGCTAAACCATTAGAGAAGAATGAATATGGGCAATACCTTGTAAGATTAATAGAAAATTAACAGATATTCAATGAAAGGAGGCAATTATGAATCTTCTTGTTACAGGTGGGGCTGGTTTCATCGGTCTCAACTTTGTTCAATATTTGCTAAAGAATACTTCACACAATATAACCGTTATAGATTCTCTTACGTATGCAAGTCATCCTGAAGAGATACGTACCATAACATCATCTGATTCTAGATTACGCTTTATCAAAGGAAGCATTGTAGATGAAAAAGATATGGAAGCTGTGATGGATCAAAATTATGAAGCAATTATTCATTTTGCCGCGGAGTCCCATGTTGATAATAGTATTCAAAATGCAGATAAATTTATACAAACAAATATTGTCGGTACTTATCAATTATTACAACAATTAATCAAAGGCTATGCTAAAAAAATGATCCATATTTCTACAGACGAAGTATATGGTACTTTAAGCGCTACTCAACTACCATTCACAGAAAAATCCCCTCTTTCACCTAACAATCCCTATTCAGCTACAAAAGCAAGCTCAGATTTATTGGTGCGCTCTTACTATGAGACATTTAAATTACCTTTAATTACGACAAGATGCAGTAATAATTTTGGTCCTTTTCAAAACATGGAAAAATTCATTCCTACCATTGTGTATAGCGCTCTTCACAACCATAAAATTCCTGTTTATGGGGATGGTCTTCAAATAAGAGATTGGCTGTTTGTAGAAGACCATTGTAAAGCAATTTCTCTTATTCTTGAAAAAGGAAAATGGGGTGAAGTTTATAATATTGGTGGCGGAAATGAAAGAAAAAATATCGATGTCGTAAAACAAATTTTAGAAATAATGAGTAAGCCTGACGACTTGATTGAATTTGTTGAAGACAGAAAAGGCCATGACCGTAGATATGCCATTGATTCTACCAAATTACAAAACGAGTTAGGTTGGAAACAAACCTCTTACTTTGACCAATCGTTAGAAAAAACAGTTCTTTGGCATATAAACAAATTTAAAGGTACTTCCATATGAAGATTGTCATTACAGGGGCAGGTGGCCAATTAGGAAAAGAACTCATTCAGCTATTTAAAGAGGAAGGTTATGTGGTATTTCCATTTACTAAACAACAATTAGATATTACTAATCGTACTAAAATTAAAGAAATGATTGAGAAAATCCAGCCGGATTATCTCATTAATGCTGCAGCCTTTACACAAGTTGACCTTTGCGAAACGGATATAGATCAAGCTTATTTAATTAATGGAATTGGACCTTATTATCTAGCCTGTGAAGCAAAGGAAAAAAAAGTGAAGTTTTTTCATATTAGTACTGACTATGTATTTGAGGGAAAAAAAATTGAACCTTATATAGAAGAGGATGCTCCTGACCCCCAAACAATTTATGGAAAAAGTAAATTACTAGGCGAAGAATTAGCACTAACTGCTAATGAAAATACCACAATCATTAGATCATCATGGTTATATGGACATGAGGGGAAAAATTTCGTCAATACCATAAAAAAGTTGGCGGGTCATTCACAAGAAATCCGTGTTGTTCATGACCAATACGGTTGTCCTACTTACACTAAAGATCTTGGAATAGCAATTAATAAACTACTAACAAGACCGCATGGCATTTATCATGTCACAAACTCTGGAAGTTGCAGCTGGTTTGAATTTGCAACCGAAATTGTAACCTACTTAAAATCACAAACTGTAGTCACCCCTGTTTCTACGAAAGAATACGGTCTTAAAACACCCAGACCCATGTATTCTGTTTTAAGTCAAAAAAAGTTAAATTCCAATGGAATCTTTTTGCGAAATTGGAAAGAAGGATTACATGAATACTTAAAAAAGGAAGATGATGAAAATGGCCATTGAAGGTGTTATTTCTAAAAAATTAATTAAGCATTGTGATGACAGAGGATTTTTTGCAGAAGTGGTAAGAGATGATGACCATCTTTTATCTCATTTTGGTCAACTTTCATGGACAACATCTTATCCAGGCGTCATCAAAGCATTTCACTACCATGAAGAGCAAGATGACCTTTGGTTTCTTCCATCAGGTAATGCTCAAGTAGTTTTACATGACTTAAGAGAACACTCTGCTACCAAGGGTGAAACGAATGTTTATTATATGGGCGAAAACAATCCTAGTATTTTACTGATTCCTAAAGGTGTGGCTCACGGTTACCGCGTGCTTGGTGAAAAGCCAGCAACTGTTCTGTATTGTACGACAAAGTCGTATAACCCTTCCCAACCAGATGAAAAGAGAATACCTTGGGATGATAAAGAAATTAATTTTGATTGGGAAACAAAACATAGATAAACATCTATGTGGCTCAGACAAGACAAAAGTTTGGACCATCTTCTTTTAAATCACAATTGAAACACTTAAATGTATTTTTACAAATCCAAGTTCAACAAAAAATTTTCTGAGTCTTTTGTTGTGAATAATCTGTTTAAGTCTCTTTTCTATCTTCTAATACTCTAAATTTTTCTATCCTTCTATTTGTTTGAGTGCTGTCACCATGAAATTCCTTTCAAACTACTTTTCTTAGAATAAAGTAAAAAGAGCTAGCCTTAAGGCTAGTCTTTTTGCTAATAAAGCGTTTTTAATACCAAAAAAAATCTTTTGAATCCCTCCTAGCACACACAGTTAATCATACATAATGCTCAGTCCACTGTTAGTTTCGTGCCAAAATAAAACGCTGTTTACACAATAAGCATTGAAGTTATCCCTGGTTTTGGTGTAATGGTCGATATACACTTTGGATAACTTTCTGCACTAGTTTTGGAAGAATGTTTTTGCGGCGGCTCAGAAGCGTAGTAACCATTCCCTTTTTTTCCTCCATTGATACACCCCAGTCGTCGGGGATGAGAGCAACAATTTCTTCGATTAATAGAATAGGCATCGTCTGAATTAGTTCCAGTTGCTCGGTAAATTGTTTCTCGTCTTCGATAAAGAGTGCCATTAATTTGTGTGTTGCACTTTTTAGAATCCCAATCGGTAGCATTTCTAAATCGTGTTGAAGCCAATTGTAAGATCCAAATATTTCTGCATGGTCAATGACCCACAATTGGTAGGAATTAAGGTTTTCTTCATGCAAGAGAATATTTTTACGGGTTCGATCCCCATTACACAACCAGTAATCAAATAAAATGATACCGGCAAGCGACTGGTGGTTTATAATCTTGGAAACATTGGAAACTTGGTGAGCATCAACACAATCAGGTACATACAATGAAGCAAATTGAAAGTTGGTATGGCCCATTTGCGCCAGTTCCGGAACTTGAGAAGAAAAGTCTTGTGGAATCTCCACCAACTGGGCATATGGAATAGGGAGTCCGAGGTAACGGGCCAAACAGTAGGCAACCCATTCATTTGGTAAACTTTTTTCAAAGCCTGGTTGAAAATACTTCACCACATAATCTTTTCCATCACTAAATGTAATGAGATGTGCGTTCGATTTCCCTTCCAGTTTCTTTTGATAAACAGTGGGCTGTATCATGTGGCATTCCCCTCCTCATTTGCTCCATTTTCCAACTCGCAAATCCTTTGTAACAAGTGGATATACTGATCTGCCACCACATTTATTGCAAATTTATTTTGAATGTGAACTATGGCTGTTTTCGACATATCATGATAGGAATCTGGTTGATCTAAGATACCGTAAAGTTGCTTAACCGCGTCTTCGACATTTTGTCCACGAAAGAGCAGTCCAGTTTTCGCTTTTACAACCAATTCTGTGATTGGCATCATATTTGATGCAACAACAGGTACACCGCAAGCCATCGATTCAATAAAGGTATTGCCAAATGATTCTGACCTTGTGGTAGCGAGAGTACATCCTCCTGATTGACGAATTTTCGCATAGACATGTGGCATTTGTTGATAGGGAATGACCGGAAACCATTTGATGATATCTGTGAGCTGTTCCCCTTGCCAATTGGCTTCAAATTCTTCGCGTTGAACGCTTTGTGCTCCGCCAATAACCCAAATTTCAATATCATCGCGCTCACTTTTAATCCTTTTTGCTACCTCAATCAACATTGGCCAGTTTTTACGTTTGTCCAGCCTGCCAATCCAACCGATAATCTTTTTATTTTTAGGTAGTATAGGGGTAATTTCGAAATCAATTTCTTCAGTAGATAAAGGGCGGAAAAAAGATAGATCCACACCATTGTAAATCACGTCGATGGGGATGAAATCAGTCAGTATGGACACTAACCGTTTTTGATACTGTGAAGGAACAATGATGGATACCGGTTCAATTCCTTTGAAGGATTTTAAGTGAGGTTTCAGCTTAATAAGCTCTGGTGTGCGAGCTTCTACAATTACAGGTCCTTTATACTTTGCTTTTCGAATCCATTTATAGGCAGCACCTGTGTCTACAACAATGATCGCGTCATAGGCGTTCTTCTTAATAATTTTAATAATCTCCTGTTCATTTTTAGTTAAATAAACAGGAGCAACATCCTGCATAATGTGTAGCCCTCCGTGATCTGTCGTGTACAGAAATTCTGTATGAATCCCATGTTTTTTAAAATAGATTGCGCGGTTTCTCCATCCGGCATTAACCCCTCCAACAGTGAGCAAACGCCAGATTACAAGTACTTTCATATTGGTCTCTCCTCGTTTAAATTTAGGCTTCAACTCAAATACTTAGCTTCGGAAATAACTCTTTTCTTTATTTATCGTCAGCATTATTAGGGTTGTCACTTTTATTTATGACGAGTCTTTTTTTCCTTATCTTGTTTTTTGTCCTTATTTTGTTTTTTGTTCTTATCTTGTTTTTTGTCCTTTTTCGTTGTTTCTCGGTTTTTATCCTTTTTCGTTGTTTCTCGGTTTTTGTCCTTTTTTGTTGTCTGATTTTGCTCGGTTTTTGTCCTTTTTTGTTGTTTGTCTTTGTCTTTGTCTTTGTCTTTGTCTTTGTCTTGCTTTTTATCTTTCTCACTTTTTCTTCCTTGTTCTAGAAAGTCCCAATATTCATTTAACAATTGCGTTTTTTTACTTTTTGTACTTATCTCGGTTTTTGTCCCTTTTTTTTGTTTGCCCTTTTCACTATTCCCTCCCTTTTCAAGTACACTTTCCCATGCCTGTTCATGGTAGTCCCAATACTCATCGATTCTCCACATTACTGTGTCGGGATCAGCCCCCCGTGCGAGCATCGTTTTAACCCATTCTTCCTTAAATACTTTGTGTACTAAGCCTTCTAGTTGAACAACATAATTATTCTCATCTTTTGTTGTCAACAACCTTTTATTTAGAGTTTTAACTACATTAGTATCCTTCGGTTCTGACATGAGCACTTGGTACACGTCACGGGATAGCTCTTCCATTCGGATATAGTGCATCCATTCTTCATACAACTCCGGGGCTAGTTCTTGTACATGGGATAAAAACAATTCCTTATTTTCTTCACCTAGGGAAGTCAATAATTTACGGGGATAGGGATAGACTCGATCACGCCAAACAGTCCTCGCTACATCAATTACTTTTAGACTGCCATCCTGTAGCAGGTAAATTTGCCTCTTATGATGGTCAATACGCTCAAAACCTATTTCTTTAAAAGTGATTAGCATCTCAATCAATTTAGTGGAAAGTCCTATAGTTAGGGGTTGCGATTGCAAGTATTCACGTATATCGACCCCTTTAATGATTTCCATCGCAATATAAAGCGGTCCATTCGCATAGACTTTTGGAAAAAGGGTAGTGTGTTGCCCAAGGGAAAGAGCATAGTATTCTCGTTCACAATCTTCATTATTACCAAACACTTTCACACAAATATCGTCAGAAAGTTGAAAGACCGCTCCCTGACGTCCTTTACCAATCATCACCAATGGAGAGTTATTGACTATCTCCACGTCTGCATTATCCACATTTTGAACTTTTATATTTTTTATACATTGATTTAAATATTGCGTGTCCACAAATTCTCTCCTTTCATGAAAAAAGATACAAAATTCTTTATTACCTTTTTTCCTTAATAGATTTCAGATTTATAACCTCCCCATATATAATTCAAAAATGTAATACATTGTACGGGCTACCATCTATTAAAATTTAATAAATTTATTTCCACAGAAGGAAACATTGACCATCAAAAATCACCTAGCTGAATCTATGAATCAAAAAGAAAAATAACTATGAACGGTTTAATTGGGAAAAGGTAAGTGAAATCCCATTCTTTTATAGGTTCTATTCCAAATGGCTTAATTTTACTACGCACTAATCAATCTTGGAGCCCTGCTCATTTACATATTCAAGTAACGTTTTAACAATAACCTTTTCAGGCAACCACATTATTAAACTTCAGAAGTAAACTAAAACTCATTAATAAATTCAGCTTCAGTCTGCCAGGACTAATATTCAAAAAGCTTTTTGGCCTAACGCTTTACCCTCGTAACATTTTTAACCCAAGTCGCACCAACTGCTGATTGCACGGTAAACGACAGAAACATGAGTCGATAAGATGCAGATACGCACTTATTTTGGGTTCTACTGCCCGTTTATTCACTTTAAAATAATTCATATACCTATTGACCTTAACGCAACGTAAATGTTTATAGTTATCTTGTTAGGAGGTAACGACAATGGAATATACAGTGCAAAAATTAGGATTGATAGCCGGTATTAGTACTCGGACTTTGCGATATTATGATGAGATTGGGATTCTTAAACCAGCAAAAATTAACTCATCAGGATATCGCATATATGGTCGAGATGAAGTTGATAAGCTACAACAGATACTTTTTTACCGAGAGCTAGGTGTTAGCTTAGAAAGAATTAAAGATATAGTTACCGCACCCTCTTTTGATAGAGCGAAAGCACTGAGAGAACATCGCCAGAAGCTTCTTGAAAAAAGAAATCAATTGGATTTACTGATTTCAAATGTTGATAAAACCATTTCGTTAACAGAAGGGAAAGTTACAATGTCTAATAAAGAAAAGTTTGAAGGGTTTAAGCAGAAGTTAGTTGATGACAATGAAATGAAATATGGCAAGGAAGCTCGTGAGAAATACAGTGATGACGCGGTTAACAAGTCTAATAAAAAAGTTAAAGGTATGTCACAAGATCAATATGAAAAGGTTACAAAACTTGAAACAGAGATGATTGAAACGCTTCATGCTGCGTTCCAAACTGGTGACCCTGCTGGAGAATTAGCTCAAAAAGGAGCTGATTTACATCGTAAGTGTTTAAGCTTTTATTGGGATAACTATACAAAAGAAGCACATGCAGGAGTTGCCCAGTTATATGTAGACGATGAAAGATTCACTTCATACTATGACGCTAAACAACCTGGAATAGCTAAATTCTTAAGAGATGCGGTCCTTATTTATACGGGAATGAAAAACTGTTAGGGGGGTCTTAAACCCCTAATAGTAGCCCTTCACTTTAAAAATACTATGAATAGGGCTCCTGTATCTTCTTATTATGATTCACTGATATTTTTTAATTAAATCCAATATTGCTATCTCTATGAGATCACTCTTAATAAACTTCTGTTGGTCTGCGAACTTATCTAGCAAGGACTCAACTTCTCGGTTTATGACATTGGTTTTCCTTACTTTATCGCCTTTTTTGTCTAAAGTGACTAACCCTTGATAAAGATCGGCTCTATCTCCTGGGCTGCCCTTATGCTGATCATCAAGGACATATCCCCTTATCAGTTCCCTCAATACTGCTGCTGCTTCTGGCGTGAAACCCGTGTGAATATTATATTCACACGGGTTTCTTACGCTATTCACATCGAGAGAAATACCTTGTGGTTTTCTAGGTGAATTCTGTTTCACATCGGGTAAACTAGTCTGTATGCTAATAAACTCAAACACTGATTAATAAAGGAGTTGTTCTCCTTCCCCTGCATAAAACCAGCCTTTAGGATTTTTGTTCCGATACTCATAACCTTCATTATGCACTGCTTCCTTTAATCTCCTCTCCCCAATCTTAGCCTTGTCTTTTGTAACCTTGGCTACTGTACTTCCTGTCATGGATAGCTCGTCTATTACCTCTTTTATTTTCATTAATTCACATTCCCTTCACACTATCATGACTGTTATTTCACATATTCTCCATACTGGTGTGAATCCCTCACTCATATTGAACATATTCTGTAAATATTTGGTATTCACAGCCTAGGTAAGGCACAATTCCCCCCCTACGTGTGAAGGTAGCTGGGTTTTAATTCTGGGTGTGCAAAATAGCACTTAAAATAAACGCAAATTAGCTCCTAAAGTGACATCAAAGGCAAGTGAAGCAGTAATCAATCGTTACAAAAATACTTGTTTTTGGTAATGGTATGTAATAACATGGCAGTTATGTTATTCAGCAAACGGGCCATAAATTGAGTAAGCTCTTATGAAAATGACGGTAATTTGAAATAATTGTTATTAAGCAAACGGGCAATTTACTGAAAATAGCACTACTTTTAAATGAATTTGTTTGATGCGGTATCAATATTAGATTACATGGGTGATTAAAAGTTTGGGTTTTTCAAGTATTGCACTATGATTAACATTTAATTCCATTATTTGAGTTGAGCAATGGTATGGGACAGTGACCCTAACTCTTACATATCTAAAGAACACATTTTATCTAAGGAGTGGTTATAATGGCACGTGTTTTGTTTATTAATGCTGGATCAGAAGGACATGTCAATCCAACTATTGGAGTTGTACAAGAGCTTATTTCGCGTGGAGAAGAGGTAGTGTACTTTACAATCGAAGATTTTCGAGAGCGTATTGAGAAGACGGGGGCAACTGTAAGAACCTTTGATGTTCAAAAATTTTTAAAAGCCTTTATCTCAGGTGGAAGAAATTATTTACTCGAAAGAATCAACGGTCTTTTGCTTACGGCAGATATCGTGATACCAAGTGTTCTGGAGCAAATTGAAGGGGAACATTTTGATTATATCATCCACGATTCTATGTTTGGTTGTGGATATTTACTTGCAAAAATACTTAAACTTCCAGCAATTAATTCTTGTACTTCTTTTGCACAGACAAAAACATCATTCGATAAAATGTTCGAACAGCTTTCTAAAAACATTCCTACAGAAATAATTAAACCTATAAACGATGAATTTCAAAGCCTGACGGTAATGGTAAAGGAAAAATATGATGTGAAGATTCATTCTCCTTACGAAGTTTTTTGTAATCCTGCACCACTTACAATTGTTTATACTACTAGGGAGTTTCAACCTTTTGGAGAAGCATTTGACCAAACTTACAAATTTGTAGGTCCATCCCTCTCTTCACGATTAACGCAAGAAAACTTCGACCTTACTTCAATCAAGGGAAAAAGCCCAATTTACATTTCACTGGGTACTGTCTTTAACCAAGCAATTGATTTCTATAAGCTTTGCTTTAAGGCATTTGGGAACACTGATCATACCCTTGTCATGTCTATTGGGGAAAAAGCTCAAATATCTGATTTAGGGGAGATTCCTAAAAACTTCATTGTAAAAAATTATGTTCCACAAACTGAGGTGCTGAAATACACTAAATTATTTATTACACATGGAGGAATGAACAGTACCCATGAAGGTCTCTATTACGGGGTTCCGCTAATTGTAATCCCACAAAGCGCTGATCAGCCGTTAATTGCCCAACAAGTTTCCAATATTGGAGCCGGAATTAAATTACAAATGCAAAGCTTGACTCCAAATCAACTACTTGAAACCGTAGATCATGTGTTAAACCACCCATCTTTCAAAAAAGCTGTTGCAAATATTAGGGAATCCTTTCAAAAATCGGGTGGGTATCACAAAGCTGTTGATGAGATTTTCAAATTTAAAAGTCAATTTAATCTAAATGATATCTAAATATAAAAATTTTTCAACTGCCGTTTTAATGGCGACTTATTCTTAGTGGTTACGGTCATTTTATTAATAGATCAGGAACTATTATAAAATCTAGATTATGAAGTTATGCACTTAAAGTAACGGAGCGTTAGTTCAATATAATAAGCTTATTTGCATCTGTATTTCTATTTTTGTTATTCCATTAAAGGGAGCTTTTCTGGAGTAAAGATTGCGCTCTTTTCACAGCTAAGTGCTCATTACAAAAAACCAGCTAATATCTTGACAGGATATAAGCTGGTTTTATCTCCGATCAAAATGATGAAAACTCTACTTTGCGGGTCTAGAGCAAAAAACCTGTCACTAAGCCTACAAGTGCTAACCTACATCGTTTAAATAAGAAAATACGCCGTTGTAAACAGCTCAGCTTGTACCACTTTTGCATCCGTTTTTAAGCGATAGCATTTTCTTTACTCTATCTATTCTTTTCTCTTTATTATTCGTTTGATCTTATATTGTTCAAAATCCCAATTCGACAAAAATTCTTTTGCAGAGGTATAACCTGATTTATAGAGAAAGTCAATTTCATCTTCATTCAGTTCAAAATCAGTCGCGTTGATGTGACCAGTTGGAATTTGAATCGTGCGTTCAATCGTTTCTTCGTCCATATGCCGTAAATCATGGGCTTGAAGCATCGTTTTAAATATATTTTTGAAAAGATGAATCGGCGTTGGTATAACCGCATCTATGTTAACTTCATCTTTAACAAAATGGAATCCGAATGTTGGAAAACGAGGCTGCTCTGTTGTATCAAATATCCATATTGGGAAGTTACTAAGTAAACCACCATCTAAAATGTAGGATTTGTTACGGTCTTTTGATTTCCAAATAACTGGACGGAAGAAAAATGGCAAGGATGCACTCATCATAACGGCAGTTGAAACTTTTAAATCAGCAGGAGTCATACTATAGCGCCCCAAATCATCTGGCAAAATGAGCATTTGGCCATTCGAAACATCAGAAGCAATAATCTTCAACTTTCCATCAGGAAGATCTGCAAATGTTTTAATACCTTTTTTTGAAAGAAGTGAATCCATCCATGTTTCCAAATAGTCATTTTTGTAAATTCCAAGATGAACCATAAGCTCTAAAAAAGAACCGAAAATAGGAATCCGATTTAAAATCGTTCTCCCTCGAAGCTTTGAAAAATCAATTTCACTCAATTGGTCTCTAATTTCATAGCTTTTATAGCCGCTTGCTAAAAGAGCAGCTATTACAGCTCCCGCTGATGTTCCAGCCAGTCTTACCCATTCTACTTTTACCTCTTCCATAGCTTGAATCGCTCCAACAAAAGCAATTCCCCTGGCTCCGCCACCTTCAAAAACGGCATCTGCCCTCATATTTTCCACCTCTCGATAAGAGTTATTAATTATTAACCCTCTATATTAATACAATAAAAATTGTTACTATAAGACATTTTTGAAAACAATACCACAGCTAAACCAAAAGCGTTAAAAGCAGTTACTATAATCAACAGCGTACCACTGAAGTGTTTTACTTAGAAAACAAACATTAAACCTACTCTTTTATTAAAAAACGTCAGAATCCACTAAAATGATTATTTAACAGATGTCAATGATATAAAAAGTGCCAGTGTCCCTATCTTTTTATATGCATTAATATACTAAAAGGTTCTCTAGTCAACGAAACTAGAGTATTCAACTCATAGGGGTGCCATACGTTTATCTCCTTAAGTTATAAAGAAAACAATTCACTTTTTTCTGGTGATGGAGCCTTTCTTATTTGTTAAAGTCCTTCAATGCCCCGTTCTGCATCCTCTCGGTTTGGTTAGTTACCCACTAATCTATCATAGGGATCCGTTACATCTTTTCCTACCTAATAACCGGCTACCGCTTTCATCAATTTCGTTTCACTAATCTATCCAATTCTGTTCTTCTTTCAAGCAAAGAGAAATCCACCTCATTAGTTGAAGTGGATTCGCAGTTATTTGTTTTCACATCTATCTGTTTTGTATCATATAAGACAATTGCTTCTTTCCATTCTCTCCTCTGTTTATTATCTTGCCATGTAACATTCATATACGCTTTACTAAAATAGTAGAGTTGTAAATAAAAATAAGTTGAAATGCCTAATTTCCTTAACAAAATCATTATTTAGATGTAAATATAATTCCATAATGCGTCAACATTTCTTTTCTATAATTATAGTTGTATACATATTTTAGATTAGAGATGGAGAACATGAACAAAAAATTATTGGCAGGTTCCGGGTTAGCATTTACGCTGTTATTCAGTCCACTAAGTCAAGCTTTTGCAGCAGAAACAATAGGAGATTTAAGAAAGGTTGATAATGTTGCCCATCGTGGTGCATCAGCATATGCACCTGAAAATACGATTGCTGCTTATGATAAAGCAGTAGAAATGAAAGCAGATTATATTGAAATTGATGTTCAAAGAAGCAAGGATGGAGAGTTAGTACTTATCCATGATACAACGGATGGATCTGGAAAGGTTGGTGATTTCACATTTGAAGAACTAAGAAGCCTTGATGCGGGCAGCTGGAAAGGTGCGCAATTTGCAAGTGAACAAATCCCAACATTTGATGAAATACTTGATCGTTACCACGGGAAAATTGGAATATTAATAGAATTAAAGGCTCCAGAGCTATATCCTGGGATAGAAGAAAGTGTAGCTGAAGAAATAAAAGAACGAAATCTTGAAAAACCACAAAATGAAAAAATTATTATCCAATCATTTAACCATGAATCAATGGAAAAAATGAATGATCTCGTTCCTAAAGTTCCAATCGGTGTGTTAACATCGTCAAGAGCTGACACAACAGAACAAGCCTTACAGGAATTTTCAACATATGCCGACTATTTTAACCCAAGCTATGGAATTGTTACTAAAGAATTAGTGAATCAAGTTCACTATCTTGATATGAAAATTGGATTATGGACAGTACGTAGTCAAAAAGCAGCAGATTTCCTATTAGATATGGGAGTTGACGCAATTATTACGGATTATCCAGATTATGTAGATCCAAGAAACTAATATTTTTGTATAATTATTAGAAAAAAGGTCAATTTCTACAAGAGATTGATCTTTTTTTCATTTAATTGGTAAGTAAGTCTCCTTTTTTGTATTCCTTATAAACAAGAAACAAATATGTTAAAGCTGCTTAGGAAACTCATTGGAAGAATTATTGCCTATTAATGATTTTTCATTTTATTTCTATTTTCTTTTCTAACGAAAAAAACGTATCCGGATTTTTGGAATCTTTTGCCATCCAATTATCACCGTATGGATTAGTCAACAATTCCTCATAAACACCGTATAAGACGGCATTAATTTCCTTTGTATTCACTGATCTTGTATGTTGTATCAACCTTTTTCTTTCCGTCGGTTTATCAGAAACGAACAAGACTCTAACTTCGGCGATTTCTACGCCCCAGGTGGGATCATTTTTATAGGTATTCTTCGCACAATAGGCGTTATACCTCTTTAATTTTTCCATCGATACTTCTGCCCTTTGACGGCTTCTTTCCATTTCCACAAAATAAAGGAGATAATAATCTCTATCTTTGGTGGTCCTTTTCATGATAAAAGCTCCATCAGGACGAATGACGGTTTGCGCCGGAAATCTCTCTTTCCCGGTAGTATCTATAATCGGCTGACCATAGTTGCGATAGGCCCGCCGTTCAGAGAAGTATTCATAATACGTGATATCCGGGTTGCCCCCTATACTTGCATAGATGGCTTGTAAATGCGACAACCGTAATGAATGATAGATATAAGTAGGCGTCCGGTTCGACCAACGGGCATCCCACTCGGCTTCTCCCAGAATTTCCTTGACCTCTTGGACACCTTTCGTATCAAGCGTATAAACAAGCTGATTCCTTCCGTAGTCCCCCTCTTTTGCCAAAGGAAAGGATTTAACGTAACCTTCCTTCTCTAGTATCTTCATATGTTTTGAAATATACGGTTTACTGGAGGATGTACCATCTTCCTTTAAGAAAATGTACTTTTCAAGGTACGATACATCCACAAAAACTAAATCGTGGATAGAAACAAAAAGAGATTCTTCTCTTTCACCTATTTTCTTAGCCATTCTCGCTCCCCCTAATATGTAATCAAATCATCAGGATTTACATTTTTCTTCTGTTCAACAGGTGAATCCATACCAACCACGCTCTTTTAGAGTGACGCAGAAAAACACTTGAAAACCCTTCTACCGCTTACAAATATTTTTAAATGTCCTACTGCAACAATTCATCTGCTTCCTACTATTTATCTGGTTACTCGTCTCTCTTTGAAATAGCTAAACATTCAATCAACTAAACTTTCAGCGCACCTACATGATTATAGTTCTTATTTAGTACCATCATATGACTTTCGCTAAATAGCTTTTTGCTGTGTACGGCCAAAAACAATCAATAGAACGATCCACCACTCCCACAATCCCCATATCAGGATGTTCTGCGTTATATTTACTCTTAAAAAGGGCCAAAATAATCAACGGAGCCCAAACAATTTATCGACTCTATTCTTTGGTAATAATAATCTCTTACTAATCCTCTTCAACTGCATGACAATTAGCTTAGTAAGAAACTCATAAAGTAGTAATGCCATTTCACTCTGAGCTAGAATTTTGTCGTCCATTTTCAACTCATATATCTTCCCCCTCTTTCAAAACTAGAAAAGAGAACAGAATCTATTTTAAACTCTCTTACCTTCTTCACATCATCAGTTTACATAAAACCCAACCACCCTCTCCCATATATCACTCAAAAGGTGTAGTGTCACAAAAATAGAGTACAGGGAATGTAGGTCCGCTAACAGATCCTGCCTACTTTGAAGACATCCAAAATGGAAATTTAGAGGAAGAGCTAGTGAACATATTTTATACCCATTAATTACTCAATTATTAATGCATCGTTTAACCATAACATTAACATAAATAGATTAACTTGTAAGTTATATAATTCCTGAATTATTGGAAATTCATAAAACGAATATATATAAAATTTTCTACCAATATTACAGATCAACAAATAATAAACATACATACAGCCATCTAAATAAAAGAAAAAATCACTCATATTACTTTACTTGAAAAAAACCAATTGAAACCCTCACCCAAATGATTTCTTCATCTCTAACACTTACAACTCAAAAAAAAGAAAATCCCCTAAATAATTTAGCAAATATTAACAACTCCACACCCAATAAGAACAGAAATCAAAATAAAACTAATAAAGTCATGCCATACTAAATAAACAACTAAAACCAACAGAATGAAACACGGAGGATACTATAGATATGTAATGGCAGACTGGCTTATTAATTTCAGATGTCTTTTCCCAGGAGGCGAAGCCCCTGACCTATATAGAATATCCACCTCATAGGTAAGCAATTCTGATTGTAAGGAAGGAAAGGTCAGCATTTGTGGATATGAATTCGGTTCAGGCAATAGCTCAGAAAATGTCAATTGCGCATGTTTAATCCGTTCCTGGCGCTTCAGCAACAAACTCCTGAACATCATCGATCGGCTCGCTAATTGGGTGTAGGCACCCCTACCCTGACCAATAGAATGCTTGATTACCTTAGTGGAGCGCTTTAAAACTTCTTTTAGCGTTGATACGGCCATCCCGAAGGTTTTGGCAAGCATGGGTAAAGAGCCCTCTAAAAACGGCATTACAGGGCTCGTATGTACCGTCAAATAGGCAAGGATGTCCTCTTCCCTTTCATCATAATGGGAACGGACACGCTCTTCGCGTGGTTTTTTGAATTTATACCAGCCTTCTTTACCTTGGAATTGAACGTAGCCGTCTGTCCATAGTTCCAACAATCCATCTACATAGGCGCGCTTTACGCCCTTATATTTACCGGAATACGCACTCCTCAACGTGCGCTCGAACTCACTTTTCTTCAAAGGATGGTCCAATTGGCTATTAAACTGGTCCAGTTCATCATAGGCTTCTTCAAAGGGACGGCCACTCGTATAATTGGCAAGGGCAAGCGTCATCAGGGCATTATTACGGCTTGCGCTTTGATACCCTTTTTGGATGCCTGTCGAAAGGATTAGTGCACGATACCAATCTGAAGACGTTTGGTCGAATGCTGAATCGTTCTTATCGTACACCACCCGAAGGAAGCTTCTTTTTTCCTGTTTTTCGAATTGCTTGGACCAAGCAAGAAGTTCTCTAGTGTTTGCGGGCTCGTCAAAGAAATCCAGGACATTATCTTCCCTGGGAATTCGATAAAAGCCGAAAGGCACACAGTTCTTGTCCACCGGTACATACTTAGAAACGGCTTTACGAATATTGTCGGACAATCGTTCTGCTACTCTCAGAGACTTGTAATCTTGATTATTATGTATATAAAATGGCGTTTCTAAAACATAAAAGACCTGGAAACCTCTCGGTGTTTCCAGCAATAGGTTAGGACGAGGCAGCCCCAGCTCCTCACAGCCCAAATAAAGCGCATACAGATCTACTTCCTTCGTATCGATATCAAAGCCCATGACATTGATCTGCTTCAGATTTTCACGGGTATGACCTTTGACCAGTCGCCTCTTGAAGTCATAGTATGTACCACCGCGATAGGTGTTGGGTGTCCAGTGAGTCAATTTTTGATGTTTCTCCTGGAGGGTTTCATATGAGGTGACAACATAGCCTTTCCCCTCTGTAAGGTCAGCTTTCGATGGAGAGACAAAGACAGCGCCCTTCTTGTGTGAATTACTGCCTTCCCGTGCCTCATAGGCTGCCATTCTTTCAGAGAGGGCAGTAGAGCCCTTTTTCTTATATAAAAAAAGACTGTTATGGGTCATGAACTGCATGATTTCAACGATTGAAACGACATGGCCTGTTTTATTCCCAATTTCCCTTATCCCCATCTATGTCACCTTCTTCCTTTTGAATTTATGAAGTTTAATTAGTGGTGCAAAAAAACGATCCATGTCTCTGGCTATCTTTTAACGGCCGTGGCCTCAATACAATCGCTGGGATGATCACTAGTTGTCGTACATTTTTTTGCTCCTATCAGTATAGCGAAATCGAATTTTGTAAAATGGTGCTCTCTAAGGGAAATGCACCAAAAAAAAAAGCCCCTTGAAGCTTAGAGCCCCAAGGGGTAAAAAAAAATCACTTTTTTTTTTCTATGCAAGTTCCGCTCATGTATTGCACCGAAATGAGTCGAAATGTTCCATTTTTGAGTAAAGTACGGAATAGAAAATAACATTGAAAACCTTGTAATGGCAGGGGTTTGAGGTACCTCTCTTCTGATAAATGCTACACAAGTTCCGCTCAATTAAATAAGAAGGTGGTGCATATCAGACAGACAGGTTCCGCTCAAATTGAAATTTCACAGGAGGGTTCTTATGAATGATGTTTGTACAAAAATGATTGAATGCTAGATATACCAATGGATTGATCTAGTATACAGGTTCCGCTCAACTTACCATTCATGTGTCACTAATGGTGCATTTAAGATTGGTTTTTATATGCAGACTCCGCTCAAATTCAAACAAAACGGTGCGTTTGGTGCACATTGTTCCAATCTCCTTTATTCAATTTGTTACGCAGATGATTTTACGGATGTATGACATAAGATGAATTGGTGCATTCACTTTACATTTATTTAATGAACATACCAGAATGATTGCTCCAATTTGAACTATATTGGTGCTTTTTCTAAAAAAACTGCGGTCTCTGTGTACTAATTGGTGCATTTTGATTACGATAAACCATAAATCCTTGATATAATAGCAAAGGAGTGGTGCATTATTGTTTGAATTTAATAGAATGCACCACGTTTACTAGTTTTATAGAATGCCTTGCATGTACTAGAAAGGATGTTATCGATGAAGTATGAAAACATACCTGATTCTCTGATTTTAAACTATGAACTTTTAAAAATATCAATATACGAAGAAAATAAGGCCTTATTTAATGACCGGCGTTATATTCTGGAGAAATGGAAACAGGAAGCCTACCATATGACTGAGGAAGAAATGAGGAAACAGGCTCCTGACTATACAATGGGATTAAGTTTTCGCGCCCTCTACTCCTTGTTCACCCAGACATTATACTTTGAACAACCTATCAGCAAAAATATGATAAAAAAAGCTGTGAATGCCTATAAAGACACAATAAAGGTCATTTTAGCCGGACACTTTATCAATGAATTTCCTACAGATGAAATTAAGCGTAGCGTAAACGAAGAAAAAATTGATGAAGCCCTCCACCGGGATTACATTTATTCCAGCATGGATATGGATTTTCATTTAATGAGAGACATCGTAACGAAGAAAAAGGACTTCAAAGAAGGGGAGACTGGTCTTTTGGCAACCGAGATAATCGACAACAGAGGAAAGTTCAGGGGTTTGGCTGAACTCCGTCCCCATGAATTACAAACAACCGAGATCACCTCCGATCAGCAGGAAATGTGGCTAGAGCTGATTGAATCCACCATCAATTCCTTGGATGAAATGACAGCCGACCTCTTTGATTTAATTACATACTTATGGATGGTGACACCCAAGAGCCCGGACGGATATATCGAATTTCATAGTAATGATGCCCTCCGCCTTAGGAATTTAAAGAAACGGTCTGCCCATGGCAGAGAAATTGATTTTCGTGAAGAGGATCGCTTCAATATCATGAAACGGGTGGCAGCCCTTTCAAGCATATGGGTATCTCTTGGTGATGAACAGGTAAAAGTAGTACAGACACAAGATATCCAGGACAATGAACTGTATGAATTCAAGGACTTTCAAAGGATGTTCGAGATTGGAAAAATGCGAGTTGCCTATGATAAAAAGACGGGCCAGCCAAAAGGGATTTATGCGGTGCAAGTGAAACCCTCCCCTATCTTAACCCCCTACCTGGATGGACCAAACCAATCACTTGGAGTATTGGATCTGAAAGTATTCCAATACAGCCACTTTACTCAAAGGGAACATAAACGATTGACCCGATACTTAAACCTCCAGTGGAAAATCAGGACCCTTAAACGGACTCTGCAGCAGCCCTTTAAAGTGTCTACACTATTGAAAGTGATGGATTTCTCATCCAGATATAACGGGATACAAATCAGGGATAAATTCGAAAACGTTTTAGATCAATTAAAAGCGGACAGCGTGATTGAGAGCTGGACCTATAGCGAAGAGATTGACGAAGAACGGGTTGGAAAAAAAGGCTGGGTGAACAATTACTGGTCAAAGGTCAATGTTATCATTTTACCTACAGAGATGGTTGTAAGAGAAAATCAAAAAAAACTGATGATCAACTCCAACCGGCTTGTCAATGAAGAAATCCTAGAAAGAATGAACCTAATCGATCAAGAAAACCCGTATTCTCTTTCCGAGAACTTAGAATTAGCTCAAGTTGAATCAGCTGTCTCCAATGATTCAGGATTGATCTTGGATATGCCCTCAGCGACACCTTCTATAGACATCCAACAGTCATTCAATTTTGGAATGGAGGAAATCAGCTTGTCTCCGGAAACGATGATAGAGACTATGGATTCACTGAACATGAGCATTAGGAAAACGGCAGAGGAAATTGGCATTGCCCATACTACCCTTTCAAGGTACCTCAGGAGAGAAAACAAACGCCAGAATAATAAAAATGACGAAAAGATGCTCGAATGGCTAAAAGAGAAAAAAAAATAATAGTATAATTTTTACACATTGAATAAGTTTGACAAATTCAGATTTTAAAAAAGGCCACTGAAAATGTGGCCTTCTTAAACCAACAGCAAGGTTCTTGGACAAATAGCATGTGTCCTAAATCAAACAAAGCAGGTATTATTAATCAGATTTAAAACAGTTTGGCTCTTTTATACCCATTCTCTTATTACTCTTTCCCACATAAGAGCTTTACTACATTGAAGTAAATCCCCTTTCATAAATAATTCTAGAACCATTGGTAAAACGATGGTCCGTTTGCGAAAAGAACACCATGGATTATTGTTCTTTTACTAATCATTAAATCTGCTCTATTAGAAAATTGTTAAATTAATTTCTCCACCATTTCCTTATTTCTAAACTATACTATCCCTTTTGTCGAGCAAAATCTAACCCAACAAGACAATGGACTATTATTTACCCCCTAATATCCAAGAACATACCAGTTCCTAAGGCCCACTTCGTTTTGAACAGCATGAATGAAAATAAAACTACATTTCCCACCTAAATCTTAAAACCTATTAGATTTAATTAGCGATAAGTGCATGCAATTTGTATGCATTCTTGACATTTGTATGCAAATTGCATACAATGACAATGAATGTAGAATGAAAATCCAAAAATACCAAGGAGGAATCTTACTAATATGGCTAGATTCGTATCAATTGATATAGGTAATGATGCAGTAAAAGGTTTTTTGGGAGACCTTGAAACCCGCCTTTACATACCGAATGTTATTGCAAATGTACAAGACCGAGAAATCGTAGAAATGGAAAAGAACCCTCTGAATGCCTTGCATGTAGAAATTACTTCTTCTGCTTTGAAGAATAAAAATGGCAGTTTTGCCGTTGGAAAATTGGCTTCCAAATATCCGAATAACGATGAATTGACTCCAGACCAAGATAAAGCTGATAGCGATCAGCCCGTTATCATGCTCTTAACATCCCTTGCCTATGATGCTGTCGGGCAGTTCACAGAAGAAGATGGCGTGATCGAGGCTTCTTATTATTTATCTACCGGCCTGCCCCTTGACGAAACTAAACAAGGTAAAGCCAAAGAATTCAGAAAAAAACTGAAAAGTTCACAGCATGAGGTTAAATTCCTGAAAACACCATCTTTGGAAGGTAAAATCGTCCGGATTAAATTTGAACAAGTGCTTGTCAACACAGAAGGTTTTGCAGCATTCGTTGATTTAACAACAAACAATGATGGATCCACCAAAAATGAGGATTTGATAGGAAAAACCCTCTTAATAAATGATATCGGTGGCCTTTCTACAGACTCTGCCATCATTTCAGCTGAAGCAGAGGTTGATAACGAATACAGTAACGGTATCAAGAAAGGTGTTTCTACCTATCTTGACAACATCATTCGCAAAGTGTATACAAAATTCAAATACACGATTAAAAGCCGTCGGACCCTGGTCGAAATCATTACAAATGAGCAACCTGAAGAACAATATCATATCTGGGTAAATGGAAATCGGGTTTCCATCAAGGACATCATCGATGAGGAACTATCCATTCTCGCAAAAGAGGAATATAAATTGATTAAGGATATGTGGCGGAATGTCCCAGATACCCGACTTGCTTATCAAATTGGCGGGGGTTCGCTTGTATTGAAGCCCTATCTATCTGAATTGAATCAATCTGAAAAGAACTACCCTCTTCGCTTTGTATCTGAAGATGATAGCATTTGGATGATTACCCGTGCATATTTCAAGATATTGTTGATGTATTTGCAAAGTAAAGGGATTTCCACACAAAAACAAGCCCTAATCAAAGAGTGATTTTCCATGACTGAACGCTTTGAACCTGGAAAAACGGTCTCTTTTCGCTTGCCACCTGATACCCCTTTACATGTTGTAGACTATCTAACCCAAAAGAAGAATGAATTGGGCCGGAAATTCAGCAGTGAAATTGCCCCTATTTTTGTTGAGGCCGTTTCGCAAAAAGCCCTGGGTAATGCAGATAATGCTCAAATATCCATTACCCTACCCGAGGGTTTAACTGCCGATCAAAAAGAATGGGTGAAGCACCCCAATACGAAGGCATTGATTAGTCAGCTTCTTTATCAGGTAGTGACAAAGCCCACTACCCCACTTGATTTCGATAAGCAACTTCTTAAAGATCCAGTGGAGGAAAAAGAGCCTGTTTTCAAGACCAATGCCATGATTCAGAGCTTTACCCAGAAAACATTCTTAAATTTCGACGAAGATGACGATTAACCCCCATCCATAGATGGGGGGTTTTTTAAGTCAATTTTAAGTTTCAGAGGAAACTTTAGATTTGAAATTCCCTATATTCTTAATCCCTTTATAGAAAATCACCAAAAATATGTTAGGTCTCGCCCCCCTCCCCCACAAATATAGAGGAATAACAGGACAGGATGTCTAATACTAAGAATAACGCTATTTTTATGCACCACTTATGGTCAACACTCCATAACTAAACTACACAAACCGATAATCCACTCATTTTTTGTGGTCTATATATAGCATGTAGTCTACAATTGGAGTAAAAAGTTTTAGTTTAGAGTATCTGAATCATTTTATTCAACCCATTTTATTTTAATTTCTTTATTCTTTATATTAAGATAGAAAGTATGATAAAGATATTAGTGGACCATATATGGATTGTTCTCTACCATTTATGTATATGTTGTACACAATATGTACTCCACTAAATACATGTGGAACACATTTTATGATTATTAAAAGAAATACATAAAGAATTGCACCTTAAAAAAGGGGAGGGATAATACATGAAAGAAAATAGGCATTGGAGAATAAGCGATTTTGTAGAAGAGCTGAACAAAGTTTTCGATAATCAGCATGTACATATCAATACTGTCGATGGCTGGTTTAAACGTTTGGAAAAGAGCAGCATTCATTACATCAATCGCACGATGGAAACGAAAGAGAAGATATACGATGATTTGGATTTGAAAATTGCAATATTCATCAAAAAAAGAAGGGGGGAGAAGTGGGCTCTTTCCGCCATATCAAGAGATCTCCCCAATCACTTTGAATTACGTCCGTTTCCCGTAAAAGAGAACAAACCGACACCACATGTAGACGATATAGAGAGCATAAAAAAGCAGATATCCGAGGAAGTTAGAAGAACCTATGAAGAGTTGGCTGCCAGTCAAATTGAAGAGCTGAAAAATCAATATAAACAATTAATCACAAGCTTACCAAAACCACCGTCAACAGAAGAAAAAAAGAATCAAAGTTTTCAAGCCATGGTGATTCAAAGGAAAGTTGAAAGCACATTGGAAGAAGAAGCGAACCAGGCTTGGACCAAGTTACCTGACGATCAGCGCCTGAAGCGAATTGGATTTTTCAGAAAAGACATCGATTTGGAGAAAAAGGACAAATTTGTCCGAGATTATATCAATGAGAATTTCGTAGATCGGTTAAAAAAAGAAATGGAGCTTGACAAGTAAAGGATGAAAGAACATTAAGATTGAATACTTTCATCCCTATATTGATAGATTGAGGGGACATTGAAGGGGATAATTATACACAATCTATTGTACTATTGATGATAGTACTCACTTTCAGACACTATATCTTTTTATGCAGTAAAATTCTTGCATTTAATTTATGAAACTATCTTGATATAATATGGATTTCTATCTTAATAATCAAATGAAATTTTCAAAAGTCATCTATCAGGAATTTAATTTCCTAATAGATGACTTTTTTGTTAAGTGAACATGATTTGCGATGGTAGATTATGCTTATATTTAGTGAAGAAATTACTGGCTCGACAAGGGGTTACGCGGCAAAAAATGGTTTTATTGAAAAAGGGAGTTTTGGCTTTCTATTGAACTCTCATTACGTTTTAAAAAAGTAACGATTACAGTAGATGAACTATCTTGATTACAGGGGGAAGATGAGCAGGGAACGAAAGGGGAGAAGAGTTTAAGAAGGGAATATTCTCATATTCGCTGAAATATATAAGTATGTACATTAAATAATAGGGTTTCTAATGACGAAACTCACCCTAGGAGATGATCAGAGATGGAAACACGAGTGAATCAAATTGAATTGAATGGACTCACTTTTCAATATCGCGAGAGTGGGGAACCTTCTGCACCACCGATTGTTGCACTTCACGCGCTGGGGAAAAGTGCAAAATCATGGGATCAAGTGGCTGCTGTATTAGGAGAAAATTACCGCGTTTTAGCTCTAGATCAACGGGGGCACGGCGGGAGTGCGAGAACTAGTACATACACTTTTGAATTGATGTGCGATGACTTGCTTCATTTTGCGAACGCTATGAATTTGGGACAGTTTACGCTAATTGGTCATTCCATGGGGGGAACAGTATCCTATCTTTTCTCGGAAACATTTCCGTCAAGGATAGAACGGTTGATTGTTGAAGACACTCCTCCTCCTTTTCCGGATAAACCGATCGAAGTTCCTTCCAAACCTTCTGATCCATTACCGTTTGATTGGCTGGTTGTTCCTTCGATTCTACGGCAACTTAATGAACCCAATCCCGAATGGTGGGCGCGCCTTACAGAAATTATCATACCGACTCTTATCATAGGCGGTGGGTCCAGCCATATTTCTCAAAACAAATTGCAGGAAGTTTCAGAGCTTATTCCGACCTGCGAATTGGTGACGATAGTGGATGCGGGGCACCATGTGCATGATGCTAATTTACCAGCCTTCTTAACTGCCGTAAAAAGTTTCCTTAATTCATGAGTTTCCGAACGCTTTAACTGTTACCCTAATTCATATTAAACAAACGAGCATTTTAATTGAGGAAGGATTACAGAAATGATCTTTAACTTTTATAAAAGACATGATTCAATTGAATATATTAAGAGCGTGTTTTGATCAAACTTTTTTTCAGAACACGCTCTTTTCTATGATCGTTTATCAAGGTTATTAGTATTAATTTGATCAAACTTTATTTTAAAGCAACAATATGGAAGAGGCTTAAGACTTGATCAATGATGTTTAAAAAGAGTAAATCAAACCGACACCAAATACCACAATATCAATTTCTATAAAAAGCTATATAAACCAGTCCTAGTAGAACATAAACGTACTACTTATTTCAGTTTATCCAGCCACCCATTGATTGATTGCGATAAATTGCTGGTCCCGGTTTTCATTTCATCCACTATAAACGAGGTAATTGCGCTCCAGGATACCTGTTCCTCATAAGGATTGTTTTTATTGATGAATTTCATGACCTGTTTCAGCTCCCTCATTCTACCTTCATCCACGTGTTTGCTTAAAAAAATCCGGACATACTCATTGATGAAATCCGAGTTTTTCACACTGGCGTCCAGCAGTAAGGCAACAGCCGTCGTCGGTGTGACATCCAACGCGTAGCCTAGGGTCCTAATGTTCTCAAAAGACCGTTGGGAAAACCGCATGGTAATTCGCTCCTTCCGTCCGGCTGGAATTTCACTCTTGATTGAGGCATTAGCTAAGTCTCCCCTATATAACGTTTGATCCAACCAAATCTGACGACGGAAATAGACGGACATATGCTCCATGACCTTCTTCGAAACCACACCCGCCTCGCATATATCCACACACACATCTTTAACCGGTGTATTCGTGATATAGGAAATCCGGTAGATGCATTCCTTTAGCGTAACAGGAATTGTTGGCCTAACATCTCGTTTTTTATCCGATCGGGTGGATCTCAACTTTTCTTTTAACATGTTTTTCCCCTCCTAATCTTATTTTAAAGTTAGGACACTGTCATTTAGTCCCTGGCTAATTCTATTTATATGAGAGAGGCTAGGAAAGCATGTATAACTTTTGAAAAGCCTGTCCAAGATGAATAAAAAGACAATCGGGAGGGAACAATCCATGAAAAAAGAGGACGCAGCCACTTTGGCCAAAAAAATGATTGATCATGCAAACATCTATCATTTACCGTTGAAAAAAGGGAAGAAGAAAAAATAATCTGCCATTTACCGTTGAAAAAAGGGAAGAAGAAAAAATAATCTGCCATTTATCCAAAATCATATTACTTTTTTCGGAGATAAATGGCCTATAAATCTAGGACACCCTGACATTGTCCTAGATTTATAGGCCATTCTAACGATATATTCTAACGAGGTTTATGGTTGAGATATATACTTTCATATTCCCCTAATATATCATCATTAATTATCCACTGTTTTCCTTTTCACTTAGTGTCAAAAGTTGCCTACCTCGGTAGGGGGTAAGGAAATTACTTTTGATTTATTATCCACAAGAATGACCCTGTAAGGAGGCGCTGAATGGAGACAAAAGGTTTATTCATTAATGGTAAATGGGAAACAAAAGATAGAACCTATACACTTCATTCCCCCTTATAGTAGAGATGTTATAGGTAACATTAGTATGGCGGACGAAGCATATGTCAAAAAAGCTTTAGAAGGGGCACAGGCAGCTTATGAAACGATGAAAGAGATGCCTTCCTATAAGCGATCAGAGACTTTATTTGATGTTGTTCAAACCCATCATGAAAGAAGAGAAGAGTTAGCTCACGTTTTGGGTACTTGAGGCTGGTAAGTCTATTCGAGTAGCACGTGGAGAGATAGACCGGACCATCGCTACATACCAATTTGCAGCAGAAGAGGCGAAAAGGATTTCTGGGGAAACCATTCCCATGGATTCCGCACCTGGTGGTGAAAATAGACTAGGGTTTACCTGGAGGGAGACATTAGGTGTTGTGGTGGCCATAGCCCATTTAACTTCCCGCTGAATATAGCCACCCATAAATTAGGACCATGCTTTGCCGCCGGAAACACGGTTGTCTTGAAGCCTGAAAACAACACCTTTAAGTGCGTATTTGATTGCTGAGATCTTCCAGCAAGCCGGACTACCAGACGGTGCTTTTCAAAAGAAATGGAAGAGAGCTAAGTGATGCTCTTATTACAGACGAAAGAGTAAAAAAAGTGACGTTCTCAGGAAGTGTAGGGGAGCCAAGCTGATTAAAGAAGATGCAGGTTTGCGAAAAGTTACGTTAGAACTGGGTTCCAATTCTGGATTACTTATTGAACCAGACGTTCCTCTGGAAAAAATTATTCCGCGATGCTTAGAAGGTGAATTTGCTTTTGCAGGTCAAGTTTGTATTTCACTGCAAAGAATTTATGTTCATTAATCCATTTATGAACATTTAGAGCGCTTTATAGAACAGGCAAAACAATTAACAATCGGTGATCCGATGGAAGAAATAACCGATATAAGCGCAATGATTAATCGTAAAGAAATGGAACGAATAGAGTCATGGGTTAAAGAAGCAATTTAGCAAGGCGCTAAAATGGGGCTAGGTGGTAAACGCGAGGGTCCAACTTCACACCAACGGTTTTACAGAATGTCACAAATGATATGGCCGTTTCTTGCCCTGAAACATTTGCTCCAGTTGTTTCAATCGTTCCCTATAATGAGTTCGATGAAGTAATTAATATGGTCAATGATTCCATGTATGGACTGAATGTGGCCATATATACCCAAAATATCATGAATGCATTGAATACTGCCAAAAGGCTAGAGTCCGGTAGGCTTCATTATTAATGATATCCCGACATTTAGACTGGTAACAAAATCTGAATAAAGAATGACCTAGTCTAGTGAATTTTAAGCACATACTCAGAGTTTCAATAAATGTTCTATGTTTTTGAAAATTAGGCGTTTTTATCCAATCCAATTAATTCTAGGTTCATAAGATACAGTAATATTTGTTAAAAGGAGGATACCAAATTGCCTAAGGATAAAAAATGTAAGAATTGCGGACATAGAAAATGCAGATGTAACGTACAAAAGGTAGTGCAAAACGTTGAAGTGAATGTAAACCGACCTGAAAAAATGTAAGAATTACAACATAGTAAATAAAAACAAATGCAAATGTGTATCTAAACACGAACAAAAAGGGGGAGCCCAAACGTTTAAGTGGATGTAACCCCCTACCTGCAGGGGCAACAGAAGCCACGGCAGCAACCGCGGCTAAAGGAAAATTGGATTATGCCTTTTCAAAACCGGCAAGCATATTTTTGCCTACTCCTATACAACAGTGAGCAATAGTAGCCTCAATTAAAACCCTCAAATCGCAGGTGAACCAGAGGACCAATATTTTGGAATGTCATTATGAGATTGGTGTTAATATTAATGAGTAATCAGCATATTTGAGGTCCAAGTTCTATGTAGATCCTTCAGTTGGATTGGCGCATGTCACTTATGCATTGAAGGCACATATCGATTCCACGTTGTCCTTAGGTTATACAGCTGACATCAATGATCCAATTGTTTTTGTGCTGGCATAGCCTATCCAGTATAGGGAACGATGCCCCCCAGAAATCATGTCTGCACATTGTATTTAAAGCAAATAGAAAAATACACGTTTGAAAGAGGAGTTTTTTGTGTTTTTAGTCATTATTCTAACAAAATTGGTCACAGTTAATGATAGTCAATCTTTGAGTCTTAAAAACTTTAGATTTCTGGTACAAAGATTACAAGCAGTTGAACAAGGCATATAGATTCCTAATGGAATCTATATGCCATAATAACGAATAGTTTATGATTGAACCTCCAGAAATAATGGATTTAGCTGTGTGCAAAAGGATTTCAATCGTAAATAACATAGAACAAACTCGGTTTAAACCGAAGATCTTGCTCGACTATGCTATACAAAATGGATATGTCGATTTAATCAAGGGGGTGTAAGAAGGGACGATAGACACATTTTAATAAAAAAAACATCTAGTTTACATAAGATTTATTCTAGGTAGTACTCTGGATAAAATACTGTATTAAAATGAACATTTTAAATATTGTCTTTATTGGCTGGGTAACAAAGGCTGGATAAAGTGTGAATTAGTCTAGTGAATATAAGCATTTGCCCAAGAATTTAAAAATGTTCAATATTTTTAATAATTAGGCGTTTTTTATCGGATTTTGTCCAATCTAGTGATTTCCTCTATTCATAGTATAATGTTATGTCCCTTAAAAGGAGGATACAAAATTGGGTAAGGATAAAAAATGTAAGGATTGCGGACATAGTAAATGCAAATGCGAATCTAAACAAGAACAAAAGGTAGAGCAAAACGTTGAAGTGAATGTACCTGCTAAAGGTAATCAGGGTCCGCAGGGTCCGCAGGGCGCTCAAGGACCTCAAGGTTCTCAAGGCGCTAAAGGTAATCAAGGGCCTCAAGGCGTTCAAGGTAATCAAGGGCCTCAGGGCGCTAAAGGTAATCAAGGGCCTCAAGGGCCTCAGGGCGCTAAAGGTAATCAAGGGCCTCAAGGCGTTCAAGGTAATCAAGGGCCTCAGGGCGCTAAAGGTAATCAAGGGCCTCAAGGCGTTCAAGGGCCTGGAGTCGTGGGCTTTTCTTTTTCCGACCCGGCAAGCATACCTTCTCCGGGATTAATAACAGTGACCAATGTGGAAGTCCCAATTACAACCCTTACTGTCACTATCACCCAAAATGCAGTGGTAGAATTACGGGGTCTAGTAGGGTGGAGTTCACCTAACTTTGCTGGTTTAGCGATGATTTCACCTAACTTTTTTAATCTCGTGATAATTTTTAGGATCCGCAGGGGAGTCGGAGGACCAATTATTTGGGAAGGTTATGATGGAATTAGTGCTGATACTGATGAGCAAACTCCATATTTGAGCTCCATTTTAGATGTAGATACTTCTCCTGGAATGGGGCCTGTCACTTATGAATTGACTGCACAAATCGATCCCGTACTGTCCCCAGATTCTGCAGCTGAAATTAACGGTCCCATTGTTTTTGTTGGAACAGCTTATCCAATATAGAGAACGATACCCCAAGCATCCCTGTCTACAAATGGAAAAGAAAAGAAAAAAAACCACATTCGAGAGTTGAACGTGGTTTTTTTCCGTGTTATTATCCACACTTAATGTTTATGCAGTTTTTAATCTTACGAAGATCCTGTTCAACTATTCTATTAACAGTGGAAATATAATAAAGAGGTTGTAAGAAGGGAAGACAGACTGCCTTTTTGTGTTGAAAAAAATATTTAGTTTACATAAGACTTATCCAAACTAAAAGTAATCTATTGATAGTGTGACAATAAAAGAAATTTTACCCTTTAGATACTAATTCACAATGTCTGCAAAACTTCGGATCGATGTAAGAGTTAAAAAAAAAGCGCCCTACCATGACCACAAAGGTTAACACTTTGATTTTTGAGCCCCTAACTACAATAGGAGATAAACCCCTGTCAACAAGAACATTACCTAAAAGTGACAAAAAACCTCCTTAGAAGTGGGAGAAAAAGTTCACTTTATCTTATTTAGCAGTAACAGTAATAATTAACCATTACTCTTCGAGAGTAACATACATTCCACTCTTGTAATAGAACATTACTTGGCTAACAAGATCTATTTCCAGCATTACATTGATCCATACCACACCTATAGTAACTACCGGCTTATTATCAACCTTTGGATATTATATGTGTCTCAAATAAAAAGCAACTAATATATACATTAGTGGGTAGTTTGCCTGATACATGTAAGGGTGCATTAAAGATATTCTGTTTAGATTTTTACTTACATCGTGCACTCACATGTTAAAATTTTTAATTAAATCGATTAATTTCTTCCCGGAAAATCCGTCGTTATAAGAATCGGATAAGTACAGGTTTCTAATATTTTCATATATCCCCTTATGCTCGCTAGAAATAAAATAATCATTCACAACTTTGGTCAGTTGATTAGGGTCTGTTTGTATATAATCACCTAATTTGTCGAAATAATCATATGATCGATTACTATTTAAGAAGTTATAAATAAACACAGGTTTATTAAGTAATATACTTTCTAAAACGACTGTAGATAAAGAAGAAACCACCCCGTCGACATGAGAAATTAATTCGTATAGGTTATTTTCTCTTGAAGTATAAACTTTTATTGATTTGTATTTTTTTTCAAGTTCTAAATATACTCCATATTTCTTCTTTCCCATCTCCCACGGATGGGGTTTTATTATTATTTGGAAATTTGGGTTGTCTAAAATATTCTTAATTAGAGTTTCGAATTTAATAAAATCTAGTTGTGGCCCAGTAATTACTAATAAGGTTTGCTTATTTGGATCAAAATCATATTTATTAAAAAAGGTTTTTTTGTCTATTATAGAATTTGTAAAAATCTCATCGAATTTAGGATGACCTAATTCTGATATTCGATTTATTGGTAGTCCTCTTTGCGAATACCATCTTTTTTCATAATCACCATAGATCCCTACTATTGTTGTAAAAACGGGCATAAATGCTTCTTCCCCCATTAATATCCCGTGCTGTAAACAGATACTTTTGATACCTCGCATTGAACCAACGATAGAAAGAGCTCTGCTTAGCATATCTTCAGTGGTCCCCACAACGATAGAGGAAATATCAAGTTTATCAAAAAGGTTAAATACTGTACTAAGGGTTTTCACGATTAATGGTATTCGATTTAGAAATGTCTGTTGAAAGAATTCATTACCAAATGCCGGATGACTTCTAAATTTTGCAAATAAGGAGGTAGCATTTTTTACAATTTCTTCAGAATCCTTAGTATTTTTCTCTTCATATTTCGCAATACTCTCGCTAGGAATCCCAAAAATATGTGAACTTTTTGAACGAGAAAGAATAATCGTTTCATTGGGATTAAACAATTTATTATAAGTTAGTTCAGGAATTCGAGTATAATCAGAATTAATTAAAATCTTTCCATTATTAGTCTTAATCATTAAAGGTACTCTGATTTTTTCAAGCATTTTATCAAAATACGGTTGTATCCTCTCCTGATTTAATTCAGGTGTTTTTAAATTTTCCTGAAATTCTTTATTCTCCATTTTGATTTTAAGTTCATTATCAATTTGCTGATAAAAATTAGTTAACAATACAATAGGGACTTCCCTGAATTTTAAATGATTAAATGTTTCAACAAACTCCTGATATAGAGTCCAATAGTTTGATAAATAGGTGCTCATCCTCCTTCCCTCCGTCTATAGGCTCTAATAGATTCTCTTAGTTCTTTACAAGTTCTTTGTTCTGGTAACAATTTTGAAAATTCGTTTGGGGTATCATTAAACAATTGAGCATGGATAGATTTAGGAGTTATATAATTAAAATCTAAAATCTCATTAATGGGATAAAATGGCCAAAAGTGATTGATTCTCCAAAAGAATCTAGCATCTCCTGTTCTATAAAATTGAGGATCCTCATCCCAATATGAATCAAAGAATTCTTTTATTTTAGGAAGGATGGACATTCGATGCATAATGGAACAATGGTCAGTCATACAAGAAGCAACCCATGAAACTGTTTTTGCGGGTCTAACAATGTGGTTTGTAATTTCCCCCTTCTCATCTAGATTAAAAGTTTTTGATGCTGAGTATACTACCATTGCTTTAGGCTGTTTATCTAAGTAATCTACCATTTTCTCAATTTTCCTTCTGTGGTGAACATTATCATCCGTAGCATAAGTAACATACTCTCCCTGTGCTAATTCTAGTGCTTTATTGATTAAAACCGCATATCTTGTTTTCTCTACCCTTTCCTCGATTGTTTGAATATCACTCCTGAAAAATTTTACTCTTTCATCGTTTAAAAATTGTTCAATAACACTTATAGTTTCGTCATTTGAATTATCATCCATAATAAATAATTCAAAATCCTGAAAAGTTTGGTCTAAAATTGAACGAATAGAATCCGACACATATTCTTGTTTATTAAAACTTGTTAATATTACTGTAACTTTTGGCAAAAAAAACCCCACCTCTATATATCATATTTGATTCGTCAGGAATTTAAACTAGCAAAAGTAAAACTGTTTGAATCGATATTGCCTGCAAGGACATTTTTTTATTTCCTATTTACAAATACTATAAAATACTCCAATCCACAGGGGTACCTGCTTTTATTGCCTTATCTACCTTTTTCCCCAATAAATGTTCGTAATATTTAGGTGCTAAGCCATAACCTGGTCTTATGACTCTTATATTTTCTTTTGTCAAAACGTCTCCTGCCTTTAAGTCTTTTACAATATAGATTGATCTTCTAAATTTCATGGATTTTTGCTCTTCTTCAGTCGGCCCGTAAGTTATATGTCCTAAAGCTTGCCAGGCTCTTTCAGTATCTACTACTAAAGCCTGCATTTCACTCGGCTCCATAGAAAAAGCAGCGTCTACACCACCATCGGCTCGAGATGTAGTAAAATGTTTTTCTATAATAGTCGCCCCAAGTGCAACACTTGCCACAGAAACGGCAATACCCATCGTATGATCGGATAACCCTACTTGACATCCGAAAAGCTCTTGCATGTGTGGAATCATCGATATGTTTGTATTTTTAGGTGTAGCTGGATAAGTACTCGTACACTTTAAAAGAATAATATTTTTACACCCAGCATCTCTTGCCGAACGAACAGTTTCATCTAACTCAGCCAGAGTTGCCATACCTGTAGATATAATCATTGGCTTGCCTGTGGAAGCAACCTTCTTAATGAGGGGGATATCATTGTTTTCAAACGAGGCTATTTTATACATAGATATATTTAACTCTTCTAGGAAGTCAACGGCTGTTTCATCAAAAGGAGTGCTAAAGGGGATGAGTCCCAATTCTCTGCATCTTTCAAAAATTGGCTTATGCCACTCCCACGGAGTATAGGCTTGTTGATAAAGTTTGTAGAGGTTATTTTTATTCCATAAACTATTCTTATCATCAATTTTAAAATCTTTATTATCTATATCCAAGGTCATTGTATCCGCAGTATAGGTTTGTATTTTCAATGCGTGGACGCCAGCTTTAGCTGCAGCTTCAACTATTTCTAAGGCACGTTCTAAAGATTGATTATGATTTCCTGACATTTCCGCAATAATAAAAGGAGGATGATTAGATCCAACCAATCTTCCTGCTAGATTAATATCATTCATGTGATCACGCCTCTGCTGTAAAATTCAAGTTTAATTTCCCTTTATGCATTTCCCACTCTTCTTTTAGTAACCCAAAACTGATTACATCGATAAACTGCCCTTCTCTACTAAGTTTATTTTTATAAAGCCCCTCATGCTTAAATCCTAATTTTTGATGAAACCTTTCACTTTTTTTATTAAATGATAAGACTTCACCAATAATTTTTCTCATGTCTAAACAATGAAAGGCGTAATCTATTCCTAAACATCCCATTATCGTACCAGAGCCTTTAGGTGCATTGATTTCACCAATATAAAATCCCCAGACACACGTTTGATTTTGTTGGTTAAGATTCTTAAAAGAGATGAGACCTAATGGTTTGTGTTGATAAATGAAAAGTCGATAATAATCCCTTTGATTATTCAGCATATCTTCAAACCATCGACTATGATCTTCATAGGCAATTGGTTGATCATTGTACATGTTCATACGAATATGCTCCGAATTTCTCCAGTTAAAGATCATTTCCTTATCCTTTTCAGATAATGCCCTTAAACAATAATCCATACTATTCATCCAATCTCACTATTTCTTTTATCATCGTTTGTTGGTTTACAATATTATCTTTCATAATAAGATAGGAAAACCTTGACATTTCATTTCGTTCAACTTCATTGCCTATCAAGTTTTCCAATTGTTGCGTTAAAAATGTCTGCTCAAGTGTTTCCTTTTCCCCTAAATATTTGATAATCTTCTTTCTCCCTAGAGTTTTACAAATTTCCACCTGATTATCTGCAACACTCCACACTATAGAAGGCAAACTAAGATAACACCGTTCCCAGGTAGTTGTTCCACCTGCTCCAATTGAAAGATCAGCCTGACACATCAATTCGGCGATATTATTCACTTGATAATAAAAATGTAGATAATCATACTGATTGCAAATCGATGCAAGCTCTGTTTTATGACGATTAGACCGACCAACAACAACATCTACTTGGATGTCATTACGACCCATTTTTAAGAAAGTGGCTAGTGCTTTTCCAGTTTCATTCGTTTGATCAATTCCACCAAAAAAAATTAAAATCCGTTTCACAGATCCACTTCGTATCTTCTGCTCACTCCATTGATCATAAAACTCATCTCTTAACAAGACGTAAGACGGTCCTAAAAACGTTTTACAATGTGGTGGTACAAGAGAATGATAACGACTTGGATAATCCTCAAAATAATTTTGATCTATTAAAAAATCACAATCATGCTTACGGTCCGCCAAATCATCAATTACCAAAATTTTATTTGAAATTTCTCTAAGACTTCCTTCCCAGATCTCGTTAATTGCATAATGATCGACAATTAACAAATCAACGAAGCTTTTCCTTAGTAAATTTTTTGTTTGTATTGCATCAACACTCAATGGAACACCTAACCATTTAGAGTGTTGCGTGTAATTTGGAATTTTCAAATTCACTTTAGAAACTGGCAGTCTTAAAACTTTATATCCGTTTATTTCGATAAAATCACATAAATGTCCGGTATGTTCTCTACAAATAAAACTGACAATGTTGCCTTGTTTACTTAATCTTCCTGCAAGAGTTAAACATCTCATTACATGGCCTATTCCAATGTCTATTGAGGCATCAACACGAATAAAGACATTCATATTTAATCCTCTAATTCTGAATTAAATATTTTACTTTTCGATACTTCCTTTTGTTCAATATGGGAATTTATTAATACCCACTCTGGTTTATCTTGTAACAAATAAATAATATCTTCGAGTGTAAAGTACTTTTTATTCCTTTCATAAAGACTATTAATTAATAGTCTAATCAGCACTAAATCATCTTCCGTATCAACGGTTAAGCGAAAAGAGCTTAAATCGATATGATGTTTAACAAATGCTAATTTAAATTTATCTGGATGATGGTAAATATACGGTGTAACATGTTCACGATAAACGGTGCCTCTTGCTTCTCGATAAGATTGCTCCAATGCTTTCATTGAGAATACTTCAATATCTAAACCACGTGGATAAGTTCTTTCAATCGTATTTGAAACATAATCGTACAGACTTATTTTCGATAGGTATTCATAAATGACTTTATCAATAACATTAGGATCGATTAGTGGGCAATCTGATGTAAGTCGAACCACTACTTCGGCTTCATATTTACTGGATGCTTCAAAGAATCTCATTAATACATCATCTTCCGCACCTCGAAAATAGGCTACTGATAACCTTTCACATAGATCAACAATTGGCCGTTCCGTTTCCTTTGTAGTTGTTGCCACAACTATTTTATTAATTAATTTGGACCTTCTTACTCTTTCAATTTGATATTCAAGAAGAGGTTTACCTAAAACTTCCTTCATGACTTTCCCTGGTAACCTTGTTGATCCCATTCTTGCTTGAATAATAGCTACTACCTTCAAAGAATCACCTTCTAATCATCTAGAGTAACGGGTAATAACCTTATACACAGCATTAATAACATCGAGTACATCATTTTCTGTCATTGCTGGAAAAAGGGGTAATGTAAGGACCTCTCCGTACAGCTTTTCAGCATTTGGACAAAGTCCTTGTTGATAACCTAGCCCTTGATAATAAGGTGAAAAATAAACCGGAATATAATGCACATTCACCCCGATATTTTCTTGAACTAAGGCGTTGAATATATCCTTTCTATTTCCTGTTAATTGCTCCAAATGAAGCCGAATCACATACAAATGCCAGCTTGAACAACTATCCTCATTTTGATATGGAATTGTAGTTGAACTAATTTTTTTAAACGCCTCATTATACATCGAGACATATTTTTTTCGTAAATCCAAAAATTTATCTAATTTCTTTAACTGACTTGATGCAAGGGCTGCTTGAATATCTGTCATTCGATAGTTATAACCTAAAAAATGCATCTCATAATACCAAGGACCCTGATTTTCTAACATTTTGCTAGAATCACGAGTGATTCCATGTGATCGGAATTGTAATAGCTTGTCATAATACTCTTTATTATTGGTTGTAATGATGCCACCTTCACCGGACGTAATATGTTTAACGGGGTGAAAGCTAAACATGGTCATATCGCTAATAGAACCTATCCTTTTCTGTTTATACGTTGAACCTAGCGCATGTGCTGCGTCTTCAATAATAATTAAGTTATGTTTTCTTGCAATCTCATTTATTTCGTCTAATGGAGCTGGCTGTCCCGTAAAATGGACAGGGATAATCGCTTTTGTTTTTTGGGTAATCTTCTTCTCTATTTCTTTTGGATCGATATTGTATGTTTTTTCATCAATATCAGCAAAGATTGGCTGTCCACCTTGAAATAAAACACAGTTTGCACTAGCTGCAAACGTTATGGGGGTTGTAATTACTTCGTCCCCTTCACCTATACCGGCTGCAAAGCATGCGCCATGCAATGCTGCCGTTCCATTGGAGAACGTTACAGCATACTTTGCTCCTACATAATTTGCTATTTCCCGTTCAAAGTTTGAAACGAAAGGACCAGTAGTAAGATAATCTCCTTTTAAAACATTAACAACTGAATCGATATCTTCATCATCGATCCATTGTCGGCCGTAAGGAAGATAAGTATCTCTTATTGGCCTATTTTTCAATTTAGCCTCCCCCTTCCGCTTTTTATAACTAAGACTTTTAATCTCTTACTAGGTTTCTTAGCTCTTCGACAGATAGCCATTGGTCATTCGTATTACTTACATAGCTAAAGCCATCAGGTAATAGTTTCCCACCTTTGTAAGATTTAGCATTCCACCACGGAAATTCCGGTTGAATTACATAGTATGTGCCGTAGTCTAATGTCCGACGAGCATCATCTTCCGTTATCATCGCTTCATGTAATTTTTCACCTGGGCGTATTCCCTTAAACTCAACTTCACATTCCGGAGCAATCGCTTTTGCTAAATCCGTTACTTTCATACTTGGAATTTTCGGAACGAAAATTTCTCCGCCCTTCATTCTATTGAGGTTATCAATAACAAACTGTACACCTTGAGTTAGTGTAATCCAGAAGCGAGTCATACGCTCGTCTGTAATCGGTATTTTACCAGTAACCCTAATTTTTTTAAAAAATGGAACTACACTACCACGACTGCCAACGACATTACCATAACGAACAACACTAAAACGCGTCTTCTTGTTCCCAGCATACGAATTTGCTGCAACAAATAATTTATCTGATGCCAATTTTGTTGCTCCATATAGGTTGACCGGGCTTGCAGCTTTATCAGTGCTTAAAGCTATGACTTTTTCTACCCCTCTGTCAATAGCAGCCTCAATAATATTTTGGGCACCATGGATATTTGTCTTAATGGCTTCAAACGGATTATATTCACAGATGCCCACATGTTTTAAGGCTGCAGCATGAATTACAACATCGACGCCTTCAAATGCACGAAATAATCTCTCTTTATCTCGTACATCCCCTATAAAAAAGCGAATTCTAGGATCCGTATATTCCTGAGCCATTTCATATTGCTTTAGTTCATCCCGACTGAATATAATGACTTTCTTAACATCCATCTCCAAAACCTTACTGACAAATTTTTTCCCAAACGAACCCGTACCACCAGTTACCAAGATAGTTTTATCTTTCAAATAAAACATTCCATCCCCCCCCATTTTTGGATTATTGAAAGTATCATAATATTTTATCTAGGATAAATTGAATTCTATGAAAAAAGGTATGACCATTCAAAACCCTTTCTTTTGCATTTTTACTATATTGATTTCTTGAGTTCTCGTTATTCACAAAATGATTAATTAATTCTATACAATTATCATTATTTGCATAGGAGACAATTTCATTAGAAACGTTAAAATGCATACCTAAATCAGGTTTATTAGGAATTAGTTGAAAGCCGCCACAGGCTGCGATATCAAAGGTTCTATTATTTAAACTTTTACTTTCAATACCAAGTGTATTTATATTTTTATCAAAGTCGTAAGTACGATGAGGGTTTAATATAATTTTTGAACTAATATATATGTTTCTTACAACTTCAGGAACAACCCATTTATTGATAATAGTCAATCTTTCAAAGTTATTACTTGTTATATATTTTCTCCACCGAGATCCAACAAGGATCAAACTATATTGTGTATGATTTAGAATATGATTGACTAATTCAATCCTCTCCGGGTATGGATAGCCAACGAGACATAAGTCATATAAAAACTTGATAGGAGTAAGAGAAGGTTGATACAAATTAGGATCTGCACCTAAAGGAAGGTGGAAAAAGTTTCTTTCGGGAAACTTCTTCTTATAAAACTCAAAAGCCCCTAAATCTATTGTAAATATATAATCATAATCCTTAACTACTTCAATTGAGGTATCAATATAAAAGGGATCTTCTGTTAACCAAATACTTAAAATCGAACCACTTTTTTTAAAGAACTCTATTAATTGTTTATCTACCCTATAACCAACAAGTGTTATGATTAAATCTGGAGTAAAATCTTTAATTTTTTCAATTGTTTCTTGTGTATAAACTGGGTTTATTTTAATAATTGTATGATTTAAAAACATAAATGCCTCTTCTATTGCTTGTTCAAAATAAGGGTATATACCCCTATAGCCTGATGAAATCAGTAAGATTTTCATAGAATAAAATACTCCTCTATCTTGAAAAGGGGAAAATATAAAACCTTTTTTAGAAATATATTTTTCCCCAAAGAACAAACCTATTATCAGGGTAGGGTTCCTGAAAAGGATTCTATATCTTTACAACGTACTGTGGTTAAATGTCTTTCCAGAAATGGCGAAATCAATTCTTGCTCCAAAATTTGGACGGCGCAACACTTGACCATGCTTAGCTCCCCCTCAACAATGTCGCCAGATTTTGTTCGTATAGTAACGTTTTGCCCTTCATATTTTTCCATTAATTCACACAAACAATCCTTTTTACAAAAAAACAATATAATCACTCCTTTTTTATAATCCATAAAACTAAACACGAAATGAGGTGACTAAAATATGGTTATGAAAAAGAAACGATATACATCAGTTTTTAAATGCCAAATTATCGGGAGGGATAAAAGAGGAATCATTGAATCACTCCAAAAAATGAATAATTATTCATTTTAGCTTCAATGAGCAACCAATCCTCTATTATTCAGATATCCTTGATTCAGGCCCATCTTATAAAATTTAAAATAACGGCCTGACGAGGCGGGATTCTACTTTTTTGTTTCTTGGTTAATGTATTCATATGTGGACGAGCATGTGAGGGCACATGCCGAAAAAAGTCCACAAATAGTTACTTTGGATTATGATACTCTTGGAATCCATGCTCTCTTTTTAAGACTGATGGATTATTTATGGTTAGATAATTACATCCAAAAGGATGGACAAAAACAAAATCGCTCAAGAAAGGAAAGTTTTATTATTCATCACGTTGGCAAATTCATAAGTAGATTAGGTACCTCAATCACAAAGGGGTTGGGATTGATCATGTTTATTTGATAAACATTATTAAGAAATTGCTTTTTTTTAAAATTACTAAACTATAATCAGAACCCTAGATTAGTCTTTAGATTTACAATAGCTGAACTAAATGAATTAAGCTGTGAGGAAATAGACCAGAAATGAAGCAGGCTACTTTAATTTGACAGTGTGTCAGTCAGATTTATATGGTTTGAGTATTTTAATCGCTTATGGATACATGTCTAACTCGAAATTTACACTCCATACTAAAAAAGAGAAGACTAGAAAATCTTCTCTTTTTTCCATCATATAATCCTTGTCCCTATAATTAGTTCTGCGCTCTCCCAACTCTTCTTCAGCCTTTTTGGCCTTTTCCTGTTCAGGGTTTGTATAAAGGGCTGCTGTAGTGGTTGAAGTGTGACCAAGCTGAGTCATCAGCAAATGGATATCTCCTGATTGCTCCATTAAGTTCGTGCCATACGTATGTCTTAGTTTGTGTGGGGACATGGATTTATTGGACTTAAAGGCCTTCGTGTATTTCTTTACAAGAGCTTCGATGGCACGGTTGGAAATAGGGGTTGCTCCATCATTCACCTTAGTCAAGAATACATACGCTGTATCATCGTTTGACCCTTTATAGCGCTCTGTTCGTACAGGTAGGTAATCTTTCACCTCCTGCATGGAGGAGGAGAGACTGCCACGACATCTTTTTTTCCACCCTTACGTAAAACATGTATTTGTTTTGATCCGCTATATCTACTTCACCCAACTCTTTAGGTTCAAAAACTTCACGTACCGTTTTTACATCGTGATTTGTATTAATATGATAGACTCGAATTTTATCTCATCGCCCCCCTAATTAAAAGATAGAATCTGTTTTGTATAATCCGTGAAATCACCAAGGTGGTTATCGACAATCTTTTCCAAGATGTCTAAATTAATGGTTTGATAATCATGTACTGCAATGTTTCGAAATCCAACCATAGCTTTAAGGCGTTTGGCTATGTTTTCGTCGATAATCGAGTGAGTTTGCAGCATATCAAAAGCATCCCTACTGGTCTGAGGCAATCCAAGACGCTGTTCAGCTACTATATGCATGGCCAAGTCGATAGAGGATTCACATGCACGTTGTATATTGAGGATAATTGAATCCTGTTTCGTATAGTCTTTTAAGTTTTCTGGGTCGTTCGAATAAACATCCTTAACGCGGTTGATACAACGTTCAATAACACTGATTTTGTTTAAAATCACATCATTTTTCATAAATAGACCCGCTTTCACCTATTTTTTTCAAGATATTTTCACGTTCCTCATTCAATTTTGCGTACATGCTAAGGGCAGTCATTTGATCATTTTTAAGCATTGTATCATCATTCGAATAAATAACCATACCGGATGTATAAATTTGTGCTTTGAAAACAGTTGACGCTGTACGAAGGTTAACCAAATCAACTTCAATTTTTAAGTTATCCGCTAAATCTTGAGCAAGTCTGAATATTTCATATGTAGTAAGTGACTGATTCTCACAATAGAATGCCACATCAATATCACTTTCTTTATGTGTAGAGTTTTTAGCATAAGAACCAAAAACAATAATGAAAGTAGGATTAATTTTGCTTATTAGGAAATCTTGAATTGTTTGAAACATTTCTGTTTTCATACGGCACGCTCCCTAATGATTATAAGAATATTATACCAAACATCTTTCTTATATCCACTATTCGTAAAATCAGGATTTTACGAATAGTTGGATATTTAATCACCTCATTTTCATAACGACAGTAGGCAAAAAAAGCCAACATTTAGATAGTAAATCTAGGAGAAATAGAAGATAACAAGAGCCAAGCCTAATCTGAGAAAAACAGTGTTAACGAAATAAGGCGCCCCATCAGGGAAGCCTATACTTTAGTGAAGGTAGATTTATTGTTTTCTCTTCATTCCTTTATTTTTTTATTATTTTTGAATATCTTTCTGAATTCAGCGGCTGATCATTTTTTAAAATTCCCTTAGGGTATATATGTGCTGCAAATAATAAAATAAGCGAATGTTAAGTAACATAATACTGTACTAATTCCCGCTAAGAATAACATAAAACCCGAGGATGAAATCTAAAGAGGTTCTCGCATCCTTAACCAAGAATTAATAATAAAGAAAGTGACTCAGGAAGTTTAAAAGCTTTTCCTGAGCCACTATTTCCTGTTGCTTAATTGTTATTGGTTTCTTTTATCTTTAAGACTTTTGGGGACATAGTCATTAAGTGTGTTAAATAAAGAAGTAAGGTAGGAGTTGAGTTCAAATCGATCTTCCTGAACAAATTCGGCTAACGAAACACCATTTTTTTTCATTTCTTTTCCCCCCTTTGCAACTTCCATTTCATCTTGATGCATAAACTCTCATTCTCTTATCCCTGTAATCAAATTGCTTTTCACTCTTCTTGCACGATTTCAATTAATTATTATTTTTGAGACAGCCCTCAATTGATGTCTTAATTTCCTTACAAAAAATATTTACAAAATTAGTGAAACTAAATGAACATCATGAAGATAGGCCTTATCTCGGTCTACTTACCCCAATATGGTTCCACGCCATTAATTATCATAACTATACAAGAAAGCGCTTACAATGTAAAATGTTATAATACTATAGATTCCTATTTACTTAGAATGTTTCTCATAATAAAGTTTCTTGTCCATCAAAATTGAAGATAAGGAAATATCCATAATATTTAACCTCATCAGCTTTTGAAGTGCGATAGTGCTTCTTTTATTTTTTCTTACCTTTTTCCTTAAACGATATTTCAATATTCCTACTATTCTCCAAAATTTTAATAATCAAACCAATACAAGGCTGATTTCCTTACATTGTGAGCCTTATTTTTTATAAACAAGTTTCTGCGTTTTTACTTTGTGGCAAAAGTTTAAGAAATACTCTTTAATTCTTCTGTTAAACGAATAAACTCTTCCTTATTACGCATTTTCAATGATTCATCGATTTTTTTTTCAATTTGGGCTTTCCTGTAATCGCTGAGGGCCTTATTTAAAACCATTTCAGCCATCACTTCAGGTTCTAGTGGTGTTCCAGGCAATTGCTTCTCCATACGAAACCAACTCCTTAACCTTTTTTCTATTATACTAAGTAACTTGGAGATTATTATTATTAATTAAATCCTTGTCTTCCCCCCTCTTTTCTATTTGCTTATTCTCATGATTCCCATGTAATCAATCTTCTATACATAAAGATTACTAATTTTATTATTTTAAATACAAACAAGTCAAACCTTAGTCTTATTTCTAATTCGATTTTTAAATGGTTTATGAGATTTGATAATCTAGATAATGTAAGTGATAGACTTTTCCCTTTTTTGAAAAGATTCAAACTAGGAAAAACATTACTCCAATAAGTACGGTAAAATAGCTTGAACAATAAAGCAACCTGCATAAATGATTTAATGACCCATTTATTCTTTCATTCAATGTGTATAAGTTCCAAAAAAAAAGGATAGTGGTTAAACACTATCCTTTCTTCATGATTGTCCTCTGCTTTCTCATCAAAAATAATCCTCATAGTTCAATAGAATGGCCTTCATGGTTTGACTGGAGTTTCCCTGTTCTTTAATTCTTTGTAGAAAGTCCATAAACAAAATCACCAGTAAATCCTCGACAGTGAGTTCTTCATCCATCAAGTACGGTGAAATGTCATGAAGAAAGACCTCTCCCCGGTAAATCTCTGACTCCTTGATCCGAAGTGTAATCTCCGCTTGTTTTTCTTCCGATGTTACCTCCATCTCTTCTTCCCTTTGCTCAAACGAGAAAAGATTGGTCGTCACCTGTTTCAACACCCTTTTTTCAATCATCGGCCGTTGCATGAATTTTTTCTTGGAAGAAGTCAAAAAGGAACAGAGTTGGTCGTATTTAGCTCCTTTTTTCACTTGTTCTAGAAAATCAAAATACAAGAGGGCAATCAGGTGATACAGTGTCAAATTCTGAGGCGCCTCTTCAAACAAGTCCTTAATGTCTTCTACGAATACCTCACCTCTCAAATATTCATAATAGGGTACTTCAATCTGTAGATACCGATATTTAGGCAATAAGTAATCAAAAAAACCCTTTTTTTCCTTAGTTCCATAAAGCAGCTTGTTCGATAAAAGACTGAATTGACTATAGGATTTCTTCAACGGAACCCCCTCTTTCCAGCCAGGAAACAGCATGATGGATCATGAAATAAACGACTCTACGATCAGAAAGATCCTTCAAAATGGCGACTTCATGTAAGCCCCCTTTTTGACCATATTCGGTTTCCAATAGGTAGGTATGCATATACTCCTTCGTGTCTTTGTAATCCATAACATAATCCACATCCCTCCACCTTGCTAGTCCAAACCGCAGCAACAAAGTATTACAGGCCGTTTGTGTCAAAGGCTTTCCGGTCTTTTGATAATATTTGGGGCTTAATGCTTGGCAAAGAGTCCGGAGCTTGACCTTCATAACGTAATCTACAGGGAATTTAATATCATGCTGCTTGTCCTTTCTCACTTTTCTCAACGACGTTATTTGGCGTGATGGATTTTCCAAAGATTTTTTTTGAATAACTTTTTCTTTGGGATTCATTTTCTTCAATTCATTGAAAAAAGGGTTCAAAGATGACATCCCCTCCCTCCTCTCTCCTCATATTCTATAAAAATGGGAAAATACCTTAAGGTCACTTTGTCAGTTTTCCACTTTACTAACAATATAGTGGGGAAAGGCAATCATTAGAACCGGATAAAGTATGAATTCTCTTTTCCTTGGTCATACTATTTAGCAAGAATATTAAATTGCGAGGGATATAAAAATGAAAAAGATTAAAAAGGATACAGAGGTAAAGAAAAAATTTGCAAAATTATTGGAACAGGCAGGTAAAAAAGCCGGAGGGAAAATTGTAAAGGTAAAGATTAAGTAAAATTCAAAAGGACACTTAAATAAAAAATTACATAATCAAAAAAACTCTGGTGACTATATCATCTCCAGAGTCTTTTTCACGATTATCATTAAATAAAACTTTTGAAGCTGCAATATGTATTTCTTCTCCTGTTTGTGGGGTATCTACCAGTTCAGGCTGCTCAAGTCGCTCACTTCAAGCGTAATAGAGTTTGTTTCTAACAAGGCAACATTATATGAGTCTTAAAAAGGGGTGTCAAAAGATGGCCGACTACACACAGTAAATTACCAAACAAGTGGTGTGCTTCTTAATAATCAGCTTTTTAGTTCGGTTCTACATGAATATGAACCTCATAGACATCGTATTCGGTTTTTAATACATTTTCAACCTTCGTAGAAATGTCATGTGCATCTTTAATTTCCAAAGTAGAATTAACGAGAATAACAGCATCTACAACAGTATTATTACCGTAATTCCTTGCTCTGATATCCTTAACTCCTTTTACACCAAAGGTATTAAGAATGGTTTTTTTATAAGTTTCTATCAGTTCTTCATCGAAACCATCTGTCAAATTAAGTGAAGCTTCTCGGAAAATATCCCAACCAGTTTTACATATCATTAGACCTACGATAACAGCTGCTACAGGGTCAAGCCACGCAAGATTAAATTGAGAACCAATAATTCCGACTACCGTACCTATACTTACCCAGGCATCTGAAAGATTGTCCTTTGCCGCAGCCATTACTGATTGACTATTAATTTTCTTCGCCAAATTCCTATTATATCGATAAACGAAATATATAACTATTGCACAGAATATGCCTGTCCATGCTGCGATTAAATCAGGAGATTCTTTTCTTCCCTCGAATACCGAAGAAATAGCTATATATAAAACTTGAATGCCAACAGCCACCATAATAAAAGAAGCAACCATCGATGCCACAGTCTCGGATTTCCAATGACCATATGGATGGTTCTCATCAGCTGGCTTTTGTGCTATTTTCAGACCTATTAGAACTGCGATCGAAGCAATGATATCAGTCAAATTGTTTAACCCATCTGCTTTTAAGGCTTCTGAGTCTGCTGAATAACCAATAAATAACTTTGCAGCAGATAAAAATATATAAGTGCAGATACTGAGGATAACTCCTCGTTCACCCATTTTTAACTCATTATACTTCTGTTGTTCCATGGCTACCCCTCCAAATATAACACTTGACTATATTACCAAGCATTAAATGGGTGGGTCTATAGCAATCTTTTGTTATTAGTCCATAGAAATAACATCTGTCAAAAAAAGTTTCCTTAAGCAAACACTGTAATGGTCATTATTTCCTAACCATATTTTTAACTTTAGTGAATATATTTTTTAACACCTAAGGAAGTTTGAAGATAAACTCCTTATCATTGTAAATCCATACAAATCAAAAAAGGGGAAATTCCTCCCCCTTAACCTTACTGCAACTTCATCAATGAGGGCTCTTTAATCCAAACTTCAACTTTATATTCTGCTTAAAAGATCGTTTGTTATCGTTCAAATTGGTTGATTCCTTCATTCCTATGAAGAATTTTCCTACATAATCTCCTGGATCAATATAAAACAGAATAAAACGCTAGTTCTTAATGAATTTTCCATGCCTTCGTACCTTATCTAAGTTTCTATTATTCTTCCATCAAATGTGCTTCAAACATATCAATAATTGCAAGGAATCGTTCGGCTTCTCGGAAAACATGATCCGCCAAAAGAGGATGGATAATACTCTTAATTTTACATTCTTCAATTAGATCCCGGGCAGTTTTCTTAAAATCTCGAAGTGATACTACAGACACACGATTCTGATCAAGAAACTGATCCAAAAGAGGAACGGTCTGTGATTGTGGTTTCATAGACTCTAAATCTGTAGCCTGATAGACCAATTGATCAAAATCATTGCTAAAGTTTCGCGCCATGTCTACAAGCTTTCTTTCCGATGGGTCAAGTAAGTGCCCAATAAATTTAGCGTGGTCGGCCATTATTCTTAAAAAGAAAACATTTTCTTTAATGATAGCATCAGGAAGTGGTTTCAATTTCCCTTCGTTTAATTCAATTAATCGTTTTCTAAAATAATTTGCTTCTCTACTTGTATGATCCACTAAAAGGGGAAAATTGTTTGCTCCTGGTAATTGACAGGTTAGAATCAGTCCTAACACTTTTCGCTTAAATGCGTATATACCTGTCGCAGCCTGTTGGACTTCCGAATTAAATCTTTTAATTTGTTCTGGATCGGTTTGATTTGTAAATGAATGTGATTGCTGTTCAATCCTTTCAAACAATCGATAAAACTGATTAGCTTCTTCAATTAACTGTGTATCTTCACATCTAAATCCTAGCCTAAGAAATAATGAGTGTTCTTTCATAATTCTAGACCAAAAACGAATTTCATCTAATGAACGCGCAACAAACATTCCAGATGCTATTCTCATATTAAATTCTTGTGAATTCTCAGTCATAGCTAAATCCCCCTTTAAAAAAACCATCTTTCAAATTTTATTAACCAGGAGTCATAAAAATACCTAAGTAATAATACGAATCAATTGTTAGAGCTAACATCAATATCTGATATCCCCATTTTTATTCGTCCTTTTCTAAGAATGTATCAAAAAATTACAAACCAAGAATCTACGTGATATCGTTGAGTCAGCTTTAGAAATGATTATTCAATTAGTAGGTGAAATACTCTATACATAGAAATAAACCTTTGTCTCGTTGGCTTCATTTTGATAAGTATCTTCTATTATATTTTGCTACTTTGAAAGTCAATCTATAATAGAATGTATCCTACAGAAACTGATATTTCACACAACGTTCAAATATCACTGAAAGCGCTTGCAGTTATTGGTGTATACTTTATGTTATACAACCAATTGTTACACTAGTTTTCTTACTAATCATCATAAATAATTGATTGCTAGCATAAAAGTTACTTTTATAAAACCAGCAGAAAGGAGATGATCAGATGATATTAAAATCATTGAAAAAAAATGGCATAATGACAATCACTTATTTTAAAGATGGGTTTTTAGAAACATGTAAGGGCCATATGTATAAACTTAACCTTAATGAACAAACCTTGTCCTTAACGGATAAAAATCAAAATATTTTCTCCATTCGATTATCTCACATCAAGGAAATACATTAACTTAGATACAAACGGCCTTAGGAAAATCAAGGTCTCTAAGAAAATCCCTCTTGCTGGGCTGTTTGGCTGTTCGAAATGTTATTAATCCTAGCATAGAACAGAGTCGCTTCTACAAATAGCGGATGATCTTGCTCCACTATGTTATAAGTAGCATACCATCAGGTAACAGAAGTATTTGAATAACATTAGTGGAGTTTCTTCTTATGAACAAAACCCACTTTTTTCGCCAATTGCTGAAGAACTTGTGGGGACAAAAATCGTTGTAATTCCTGAGAGTAAGTCCATTTGAAATCTCGCTACACATAAAAAACACTATCCTTTTCATCATATTACAGAAAGAATAGCATTTTTTTATTTTGAAGGTAATGATTTGCCCTGAGTTTCTTTATTGGTACTGTTTATTTTAGATATATACAGTTTTTTAGTATTATCTAACCCAGCATAAAAAACCTCTGAACAATCTTTGATATTTTGTTTATTAAGTTCAGAAGTTAGCCATTCTTTATCTAATCCAGCACTTTTTAAGTTTTCCTCCATTATCGTTCCATCAATGATTATATCCTTTTCAAGACCTGAACTTGTTGTTTGAATGTTCATATGATAAGGAGTAAGTGGTTTTTTATCTGATTTGGGTAATACAGATAAATTACCATCCGTTTCCATTAAAGCGAATTCTACGTCCGCCAAATTGAAAGCATCTTTTTCTCTTAATTTCATCTTTAATTCATTTATGGTCAATTTCATTTTCTTCATATTTTCATCCACAATGATTCCATTTTCAACTAAAGTAACCGGTTCAGAATTAATTAGCTTCCTTAATGTGAAGTTTTTCAAGCTTAAATATCCAGTGAATACAGTCAAAATGGTAAATAATATTAAGGCAGTAGTAGCTGATAGTGTTGCAAATTGCTTATCAATAATGGCATTTGCGACTAATGAACCAATTGAAACCCCCATAATAAAATCAAAAAAATTCATTTGTGAAATAAGTTTTGTGCCTATTTTTCGTGTTAAGAATAATGCTAAAACGTAAATTCCAATACCTTTTAGTATTGTAATGAAGAAAACATTTCCCATTTATGTACTACCTCTCTTATATCTTATTATCATCTATAGATAGTAGTATTAGAAGAATTTAACTGGATATTCATTTATCAACCGATAATTTATTTTACATAAATCATGGAAATACAGACTAATGGAGGGAGTATCACATAAACTGTACGATAAAATTTAAAGCCTGTAAAAAGGATATTTCCAATAATGATCGTTTTAGGGGAAATCCTTAATTAGCAATGGTTTAATCCTTAGCGTCGATTTTTTATAAAGGGTTAATGCTCTCTCTTATACAAATAAAACCGAGCTCAATTTTATAAGCTCAGTTTTTGATAATTACTTTTATGTTTTTCTGTTGACAGAGGGTAAAGTTTCATTTAATCGAATTACTGCTATTATCCCTGCACTTAATGGTAACAGAGCTACTAAACCAATTGCCCAATTTAAGTTTAGTATATCAGTTAATAGTCCAGCAATTAATGCTCCAAATGCATATCCACTATCTCTCCAAAAGCGATAAACCCCCATTGAGGAAGCTCTCCATTCTGGTTGGGCTACATCACTAATTGAAGCTTGTAAGGTTGGATATACCATTGCAGTTCCTAGACCTAAAAGAATAGCTGCTACTAACCACAGACTATATTGACCTACAAATAGAATCATCCATAATGAAAGGGCTTGAAGCCACATCCCACCAACAATCAACCACTTTCGCCCGATTTTATCGCTCAACGCTCCAGTGAACAGTTGAAAAAATCCCCATGACGCTGGGTAAATGGCCACTAACACCCCTATTTCAAATACAGTTAAGCCCACACCCATAAAGAACAAAGGAAATAGTCCCCAAACCATTCCATCTTTAAGGTTGGTGCTCAATCCTGCAAAAGTAATACTTGATAAACTTTCATCCTTAAACGTAGTATTTATGAAAACTTCTTTTGCAGATAAAAACGGACTATTATTAGATGACATTGATTGAAGTTTTAAATGTTCCTCAGTATCTTTTACAATTAATGATAAAATAAAACCGATAATCACAATAACAATACCTATATAAAAGGGCTCTGGGCGATTAGAAAAATTTGATGCAACAAATCCAGAGACAGCAGCCATCACTGCTACCCCTATATACCCCGCAAATTCATTTAGCCCTACAGCAAATCCTCTTTGAGTGGGTTTAGATATATCAATTTTCATGTTTACAGTCATTGACCAAGCTAACCCTTGATTTATACCTAAGAAAATATTTGCTACTACAATCATCCACCATGAACTAGCAAAAATAACCAATAGGGGAACTAATAAACCGATACTCCAACCAATAAGAAGGACTTTCTTTCTTCCTAATCGGTCTGCAATAGCCCCTGCAAAGTAATTAACAATCGCTTTTGAAAATCCAAAACTAATAATAAAAGATAATGCCGCGCTTGCAGATGCTAAACCAAAGTCATCTTCACCAATAATGGGTAGAATGGTTCTTTCCAAACCAACCATTGAACCTACAAAGAAATTTGTAACAACTAATAGTAGGAAATTCAATAAATTCTCTTTAATTCCAATTTGTACTTTACTCAAACCATTCACCTCCAAAAAGGGAGACACAAAAGGAGGTTCTCCACTTTACTATTTTCCTTGATTAGTACTTCTCATTTCTTTAAAACCTTCTGGTTGTGGCGGCACGTTAGTTGTCATAAACTCAACGAATTCTTTCTCGTTATCGAATTGCATAGCCTGATTGTAACGTTTCTCAAACCCAATGGTAGAAGTTGGTTTACCACTTAAACCACGTCCACAAACTGAACCAGAAAATGCTCCCGGATAAACTTCAATATGGTCATCTAATTGAGTAACCTTTTGTAAACCTTGATATAAATTCTTTGCACCATCTTCTAATGAAGAAGCTAATTCAGTTCTTCCCGCATCTCCAACCATTAACGTGTGACCTGTTAAGACAAACCAAGGCTCATCGGCTCTGCGTTTATCGGAAACCACGATAGAAATGTGCTCTGAGTGTGGCCCGGAGTATGCATGAATTTAAGCAGTGTATTACCAGCTAATAACTCTTCTCCATCTTCAACTGGAGAAAAGTCATAACTGGTTTCTGCTGAAGAATGAAGGACATATTTTGCACCTGTTTTTTCAGCTAATTTTCTTGCACCTGAAATATGGTCAGCATGTAGATGTGTATCAATTACATAAACAATATTCATGCCTAACTTTTGAGATTCTTCTACATAAAAATCAACTAGGTCATCAAGTGGACCTACTACTACTCCTTGTGATAAACTTCCACACCCAAAGAAATACGATGCTGCTACTGAATTTGTGTGTAAATATTGACGAAATAACATGTTCAAATTCCTACTTAAAGTTAATGAATATATTCAGCTTTTTTCCACTCATTAACTCCTTCTTCCATACGATAAGCTTCATATCCAAGGGAGTTTAAGGTTTCAACAGCTTGTGTAGCAAATAAACAATATGGGCCACGGCAATATGCTATTATTTTTTTATCTTTAGGGAGAGATGATAGATGCCCTTCTAAGTTTTGGATAGGCATAGATATAGCTCCTGAAATATGTTCATTTTCATATTCATTTTCAGGCCTAACATCGATTAGAACAGCTTCGCCATCGTTTATCTCGTCTAAAACCTCTGTAAGACGGACGGTTCTAATTGTCTCACCTCTTCCTATATACACTTTCTTCCAGTGTGTTATATCAGTAAACTGCATTTCGGCTAAATTCTTAATCGAATACAAGACTTCAACGATCTTATCGTCAGATAGTGAATAGTACACATAGTTTTTATCTTTGCTATATTTAACTAACTTAGCCTCTAGCAGTGCTTGAAGATGTTTTGAGGTATTTGCTACAGACATCTTTGTCTCTTTTGATAAATTCTCCACTGTTTTTGGACATTGAGATAAATAATCTAATAACTCAAAGCGTCTTGGACTGGAGAGCGCTTTACTTATTCGAGAAAACTGACCATAAACAAGGTCCTTAAAATCCCTAGGTTCCAATTTATCGCCTCCATCTATTCAACTAATCAATTGAATAGTTGAATTGTAAGTCAAATAATTGATATTGTAAAGAGGTTTGCTTGAATTTTTTTATTATTGCCTAAAAGGTAAATTAGAATGAGGTTTATGGAGGATGAATTTTTTGGTTATATGGTTGCAAGTTAATTGTAAGTTTAATACGCAGTTTGACCTAACTCTGCAACAATTTTCTTTCTAAGTCATTTGTCTATGAGTTGGTACATGAAGAATGTTCCCGGAAGCCAAATAGAGGAGCCTAAACCCTCTGTTTATAGAGATAACGACTTGCGATTATACAGCATAGGTTTCAATATAGGATCATACCGATACAAATTGAAAAAACGAGGAAAGCACTCTGGTGTGTTTTTATGAACATGTGGGTGTTTGCACTATAATATAGAGTGAAAAAATAAAGGCTGTCGAGGGTTTCTCGACAGCCTGATCCAACTATAGGTTGGATTTTTCAGCAGAATGCACCATAAATGCGGGGTCGTATCTACCACCTTAACAAAAACCACCACAAAAACTAGCTCCAATAATGATTAAGAGGATAAATAATACGATTAATAGTGCGAAACCACCTCCAAATCCACGTCCACCATCAAATCCATCACAACAGCCATCTCTTCCAAAACCAGACATTCAATCACTCCCTATTTGTTTTAAGGAGGTACTTACATATGGGTTACTGTAGGTTATGTGTTCATTAGGGTAAATGACACATATTAATTAATTAGTTAATTAATTTATTTATTTGTAAATTATTTAATAAGGTGTTGTTCAAGAAACGCGCAATTACTAGCTAATTACCCATTATATGGTCTTCAATCTTGATAGGACCTGGGATTAATAGCTGGTCTACTCATATTGTTTCAATTGAATGTAAAAAATTATATTCAACGAATGATACGAAACAGTAACTTCTAAAAATCGGGTATTTAGAATTTCAGAATACACTTTTAAAAATTATTACACTACCTTGACGTCGTATTTTCCAAATTAATTCGATTAACAGCTGTTCTTGCACAGTTGTAAACACCGCTATTGATCTAAACCTTCCTGATTGGAGAAGATCGCTAACAGATACAATGTATTGGAAATATACGATTTTCTGATGATGACAATGGCCATCCACCCATTGAGAAATAAAAAACATAACACCTAAAGTCCGGACTGAGAGATTTACACCAAGGATTATAAGGATGAAAAAGAAAAAATTATTCAATCAATCAATTTGCAATCAGAGCTGAATTATTCTTAGTTGCATTGTGAACCTTTAATAGTGCATATTAATTTTTAGAAACATTGAAAGGAGTGAATCACCATGAAAAAGCAAGTAAAGCAAAATGAAAAGGATACTGAAGAAAGAAAAGAGGAGCTGCAAATAATTAATGATATTTCTAAAAGCGAAAACGAGCAGCCTGTCCCTCAGCCTAAAGATTACGATGAAATAGAGTATTAAAATAAAAGTAAATCCTCAGGTTAAAGCGCTTAAGACAATTCTTTTAGTAACTAATTCAAGGATTTATTAAAAAGCAGATTTACAACATCAAGATATAAATATTATGCCACTTGCCTCAAACATGATGGGAATGGAGACTGAGATGCAAGGACAGATCAACAACAGTCCTTCAGATGATGCCACTAATCTTTCTTCATTTCCACCCTTCACAACAATTAATCCGTTTCCAAAATGAGACTTAGCTTTCTAACAATATCCCTTAGTTGAATTACTTCATGAATATCTATTTTTGAAACAATTTGAGGAGAAGTTAAAAAAATGGAAAGAAAAAATTTAAAAGGTGATGATTATTCCTTAGCGTAGGAAAAATCCTAATGATGTCTTGACGATGAGAAAGCATCGATAACCTTGATTGGATAAACCGTGCCATTCTATACATGGTTTAGGGGAAGAACCTACCCAAAATTGTTTTCTATACCATATGATTAAGCCCCTCTCAAAAGAGAAGGGGCCAATAAACGACATACTAAAACTATTTAATATAAAAAAGGTGTTCTTCTATTTGGCATCTGGGAACATTCTTCGTGCCATATCACCAAACTCATTAAATAGTCCGCCAATCGGCTTTCCATTTTGAATATCGTTGGTATAATCATTCATACTTTTAACAAAGTCCGGATTCGCAGAGACATAAACGTGGTCTGTACCTTCATCTTGTTTTTTTACTTGATCAACAATTTTCTTTTCTAAGTCATTTGTCAGGTTCTTGTCATTTGTTAGATCCACGGCGACATATGCGTTATTATCTGTAATAATGACAGAGGCACCCTTTACATCATTCATGTCCTCTAGCTGATTTGCTACATCATCAGCCACGCGCATTTTATTATCATTGTCACCATTGTTTAATGGCCTTGTATTGTAATCGTTGACCCCGTTTCTATTATTTACATTCAAGGGATTGTCAATGGAATTATTATTATCGCTTCGAGTATTCATTCCTACATTTTTTCCATTATCATTATTATCACTTGTCCCACAGCCGGTAAGGAATAGAGCAATCAAGGCGCTTGTTAAAAATGTGTATTTCATGTTAGTCACTCCTTTAAATTTATATACCCTAGTACTATCTGCTGTATTTCCGAAAATATTCATAAAAAAAGCACTTTATTAAAAGTACTTGCTATGGATATGCCTAGTTTCACGGGGAATATACGAAATTAATTTTATTTCAATAATTACTGTTTCTGATCTTATATATCCGTTCTTAACTGTTCATAGGGTTATTGATAGATATAAACATTTCTAATTGCAAATAAAGAAAGCTTCTGAATAAATTATTGACGGCACTTTTTGGAAGTCTTTGCGTTCACAAAAGTACACTTTTAGGTAAAGTAAGTATTTTACATCAAAAATTAATTTACTTTATTTTAACCCCGGACTAAAATCAGAACGGGTTATGCGTGTTTGAGGTTTTAAAATTAATAAACTTTATTGTCACTTTACAGTAGAATTAAAGCAGAAGATATTTAACAAAAATACAGCATAGAGAAGGAGTAATAAATTTCATGCCAGAAAAATATGTGCATCATATATGCATTCAAACAAATACATATATAGAAACAGTAAAGTTCTATACAGAAGCATTAGGGTTTGAACTCGTACAAGAGTCACCGAATTTTCATGAGAGACAATTTAATACTTGGCTAAAGCTTGGTTTTTTTTATATTGAGCTTCAAACTGGAAAGCAGAATAAAGTGCTTGGTAAAAATAATTCGAATAATGAAGGGATTGTTCACTTATGTCTATGGGTTGAAAATCTTGAACAAGAAGTAGAACGGTTAAAAGAAAAAAATATAAGCTTTATTTGCAAGAATGGTGAAATTATTTATCAAGTTGAAAACGGTCACTTATGTAAGTTAACAGCTCCAGAAGGAACGATTGTGGAGTTACGTGATAACGAAGGAATCTAATATGGGAAGACTCGGCACGCGAAATAAATAGGCATAATTCACCAATTTCTTATAAAGTTTCTTCTTAATTATCTAAATTGAAGCAGTCATTCTGAACAATTTTTGTTCAAAATAACTGCTTTTCATTTGCTATAAAATATTATTATTAAGATGTTTTTTACCGACTATATTCAAAGGCTGCATCAGAATAGAGACTAAGTATAAACTCGATTCACCTTGTAGTTCCTTCTTCACGTTTCTTATCATAAAACTCTCGTAATCTCTTGTTGGAATGATTTCATCGGTCGTTTTCTTTTGGCGACAATCACAAATGGCACATTTAACGGCCATTTACAAGGCGTGTCGTAGTCTGCTAGAACCTCTTTTGGTAATCCGATTCAAAGGAACTTGGATCGATTCTGGCAAATGCAACTAGTTTCTTAGGGTGATTACACCAATGAATTTCCCCTATTTCTGAAAAAATCGTTGCCGCGATTTTTTCGCCGATACCAGGGATCGATTGGATAACCTCATACTCTTCAATACTTTTTGTATTTAAGAAGCATGTTAATATTCATATCTAGGCTTAGGATAAGACTATGATATAAGGTTTTCTGAAAAGGTTTTTGATCTATGGCAGCCTTTTTCTTGTTGAGGTAATGGGGGCAGGTTTTTGGCGATTTATTTTCAAAAAAGGTTTCATTATTATTGATGTTAAAGGAATACCCCACTTCAGAGGCACTATTAACAGCCGAGGAAAGTAAACTAGCAGAGAGTGTTATAGAGTTCTGTTCCAGCCGATCGGATCAATGGGCATGGGAAAAGCCAAAAAAATAATAGATTCCGCATCTCGAAATCCATTTCGAACAAGGTATGTATCAAAGTCACATTGTATGTATATTAAGTTGCTTTTTCATTATCAGGGACACCTTTTGGAAGATCGTATAGTTTCCCTAGCAAATGAAATGAAGAAGATAAGATGATCAAAAATCGAGCAGACTACGTCATTCCCTGTATCTTGCCGTATTATGCGGCATAAGGTGTTTAAGAAACAATAAACTTATAAAGCTTTCTATGATAAGAAAAAATCAGAAGGAAAGCCAGCCAAAGTGGCAATCGTTGCCTGTATTAATAATCTCCTTCATTGGATTTACGCTTATTAAAGAGAAAAGAAAGGTTCCTAGATTTAGCCTAATTAACGTTTTGTGAAACATAGAAAAGTCCTTCCAAAAGGGTAATAGAGGATTATTTGGCATGGCTAAAAATATTTTAAGGGAAATGGAAATTTTCGAGGAATATATTGACATCCCATTAGCCGGTTTAGTTGAATATAAAAAAGTAAAGAAAGTCGATTCCTTAACGTAGGAGTGCGCAACAGAAAACCGGTTGCCCCTTGCATCCGTTTTCTGTTTGTTAAATACTAGCCTCTACTCAATCTAAGTAAAGGCTAATTTTTTGACGAGTTCCTTCTATTATATGGTTATCTTTTTAAAGTCTTTTTCATATTCCTTAACCAACTTATAAAATGTCGTCTTTTTAACGCCTAATTTCGCCATGGCTTTAACGGCTGTCAACTCTCCTGCTTTCCATATATTATAGACATCTTTAAACTCTTCCGTTACTTGAGCTTTCGGCCGACCGAAGGGTACACCATTTAGCATAGCCACATCAATTCCTTCACGTTGCCGTTTTCTAATACGATCCCGTTCCTCTTCCGCCATCCATGAAAGGATTTGTAAAACAAGATCTGCGATGAAGGTCCCTAAACTATCCTTAAATTGAGTTGTATCCAACAAAGGCATATCCATCACAACGATATCTGCTTGGATATTTTTCGTGATGTCATTCCATTCTTTTAGAATTTCTTCCTTGTTTCGTCCAAATCGATCGAGTGAATGAATATATAGGACATCCCCTTTTCGGATCATCCGTTTTAATAGTTGATATTGTTCTCGGTCAAAGTTTTTCCCACTCTGTTTATCCATAAAGATATCTCGTTCATCAAGTTCCTTTTCTTTCATTGCCTGAAGTTGTCTCTTTTCATTTTGATCTTTGCTACTAACTCTTATGTATCCGAATTTACGAACATCCATTTTTTACTCCTTTTTCACTTTTCTTTCTCTTATTCTATCAAAATCGTTTGTAAAAGTGTATGTAAAATCACGAACGTTCGTAAACTATTTTTCAACTTTAGCGAACGTTATAATAAGGGGATTATATTAAAAAACAACCCGTTCGCAAAAGTCTACTTTTACGAACGATAGCAACAATGCTATACCTGTAGCTTTGAAATGAAGTTTAATTAAATTAACGTTATAAACATTGATACAAGCGCAAATAGAAAAAGCGTGTTTTGAAAAAACAAAACACGCTTTTTCTATTTACCATTTATTGATCCTAGATAGAATGAGGTTTGCGATAATATTTCATTTGCGTAAACTTCGTTATTTTCATCAATAAGTAGATGAAAACGCAGCTCATGACCCATATGGTGTCCCTTTTTTTTTGCAGCTTGAGCAAATTTACCAACATTTGAACGAACGTGATTTTCAAATTGTCGTATTCTTTTAGTATAGAAATCTACCTCTGTGCCTATTTGAACACTTGTTTTTGCAGTAGTTAATCCCAGCCCAGGGGGTGCATAAACTACTCCAGGTTCTACTTCAATTAATGATAGGACACCTGATTTTCTGAAAGAAGCAATATTGTCGTCTGTGAGTTTACTATTTAGCTTATGTACTCCTTTTAATCTGAAATTTTCAATAGAATCAGGCCAATTTCGGTGAATAACTTTGATCATTTTTTGTTTCGTGAATGAATGATGGTCCATTACATCGATTAAATAAGCATTTGATTTATCAAATCGTGCAAATAAAACTAGACCTGTCCTTTTTATATAACCATCTGATTCTACCTTTTCCCCAAGGTGTAGGTGGTGAATTCCCCAATCGTTAAGTAAATCATCGTTATAATCTAAATCCTTCAATTTTCGGCTGAGGTGGGGCCATATATGCTCACCTTTAATAATTTTTTCTTCGAGAAGTTTTAATCCATTAAGATGCTTTTGAGGACACGTAAATTCATCTGATTTATAAACTCTTCTTATTTGAGGTAAAACATTTCTTCTTATCCAATTAAAGTAATTGTAGCTTATTTCTTGCAAATCCAAATTTCCATCAATTTTATAGCCTAATGTCTCTAGTTGCATCTTTAGGTATCTTTTCCAATCCTCTGAAAAATTTATATGGACCTGGTGATTAAATGGCATTTTATCAATTCCTTCACTTATTTAACTAACAATTATCAAACTGGTAAAGCAACCATAATTAACAAGGTCCTACAAAGATTCTGAATGGTTAACGCTATACCGTAAAAAGTAAAAAAGCCCAGCCCATTACAGGCTAAACAGATTTCCCGCAAGATTAATCAAAACATGGCCTTATAATATTTAATTGGCTTATTCTTTTATAAAAAAGATTGATCATTTTTGTTTTCCTTAATGAACTAACGCACCCGTTAGTTTAAGTAGAAACCTTCACAATCTCTTCTACTATATTATCCAATCTCTTAAATGTGTTGTTCCTGATCCTTGCCCTTTACAAAAAAACGCCTTCTTATTAAAGAATCGCGCCCCTTTAATTGAATAAACCCACATCTTTATTCTACTAATTTATTTTTTCGTTTTCTATATATTATGAACCAGCCAATACCATTTACCAAAATCAGCCCAAAAATAGTACTGCCTAGAGGCGCCCATCCATTCTCGCCTGTGAATAGTAATGACAGGATAACCTTGCCAATGAGTGTAACATTCAATATGATCAAACCAAATTTAAGTGAATGCTTCCAAAAAGCCATTAAGATTAAAACAACAAAAACCATCATTAAAGCAATCGTAAAAATAGCTGAAACAGGGTTACTTAAGAGCATTTGCTCGTATTCCAAAACTGTCTGCATTTGCGGATTAATCGTCTCTGGTGCTGGAAACCAAACCATACTGCTCATCATTAACACAAAAGTTATGATAACACCTTTCCAACTACGTTTATATGCAAAATAGACTAATACGATTAAAAAGATGGGGCGAATATACCAGCTTAACGGATTTAGATGCCTCTGAAAAGCCCAATCCAGTATTTCTTGAAATCCCATTGATTTCACTCCTCTCGCTAATTCTGCAATGCTATGTAAGTAGGGTAAACATATTAAGTTTATACATTGTATTAGTTTTTATCTGAGTTATTCTAATAATAATCCTTTCTCCTCCACTAAACTGCCTCGATAGTTTAAGTTTATTTCTTTACAAACTCACATAATTTATCAGGTTTTGTTTGAGAGACTTACTCCATTAAATGGCCCAATTTTTGAACAAAGGTAAACAGCACTCTTCAACTATCCTGCCCCTTCGTATTATAATGTCAGCCAGAAATTTCTGGTTGACCATTTTTTATATCGATATATGATAACGGTAGCCGGGGTAGAACGTTCCTGCCCGTGGGGCTTGGACCCCGTCAACTAAACAGTTCGCCCCCTACTTGTGGAAACATGATTAGGCTGGTTGGGACGTAGATCTCGTATAACAAGCGAAGCTATGATACTACAAGAAGGATTTAGGGGTACCGGCAATATTCTTTAGGAGGAGATAATAAATGAATCCAGTGGTTGGTCTGGATGTAGCTAAAGGTGAAAGTCAGGTTCAAGCATTCTTGGAGAAGAAGAAGCCTTATCAAGGCAGTTTCAAAGTTACGCATACCATTGAAGGACTAGAAACACTCTTTCACTTTCTGAGAGAAATAGAAAATAGAACGGGGATCAAACCTCCGATTGTATTGGA
>NZ_JBNNTG010000021.1:0-100149 GCF_050278525.1 Peribacillus sp. NPDC096540
TCGTTTTATTGATTAGAACTAGTTGTTCTTTAGTTGGATAGATTCGAAATTTATAAGCTTTGTTTACGACCATTGGTTTCACCCCCTTATAGTTATTATTAACCACAGAACGTATGTTTGTCAAAAGATTACTTTGGCTTATGCCAACCGCCATTCATCTCTCCCTTACCGTTGGGCTCTCGCCCTTCACACGCTTGAAGGGGGAGTCTTCTGGCAGGAAATGATAAAAAGAATCCGTTTTGAAAAAAGATTGATCAAAATGGATTCTTCTTCAGCAGATTTAATTTGGTTTTTATAAAAAAAGTTTGATTATTTTCTACCTATGTTGTTCCACAATCGCGTTCGATAATTGAAGATCGTTCGCGATGCGAGGCTATTGTTTAACATCTTACATTTTTGCGTTTGAAACCAAGCTGCCCTTTATCTACTACCTTTTGAATACTTTCGGAAGCGAGTAGGAAACTGCTTTTTTTCTTGTCCCGTTTGACTTCTACTGGGCCTACTGCCTTTGCGGTCTCGACAGCCTTTTCATGGAGCGGCAAATATGAAGTCCCCACTGTATATATAAAATTATTCATAGCGTATTTAGTTCGTTCTGGAGAATCGTGTATCGTATTTTCCACATTTTCAAGCATATTGGCAATCTTGCTTTCGGAAAATTCACCGTCAGGGCGATTACCCAAAAGCCAGCAGTAGCAACTCCAGCCCGCTGACATTCTCAGCTCTTCACCGCTTGCGATCCATTTATCGGCAACGTCTTGTGCAATATCTGTTTCAGCTAAAGTTACTGCAACCACATAATCGGACAGCATATAAAAATACGCCGCATCCATCCAACGCTCAAAATCCGCCTTAGCCATTGCTTTTGGGTCTGCAATTATGCCTGCAAAGTACATTGCGTCGTAGTTCCCTGTGGCGTAAAGCTGCTCAGCCAAAGGTTGATTTTTTTTTATTTTCTTGGCGATTGGCTTCATAGCGCCTGTAGCCACGCCAAAAAGCGGCTCGTGCGCACCATTGGATTCGTAAATTTTCTTGGTTCGTTCCTTGCCGAGAGCTTCAAGCTCCTGCATAACCATTTGTAAATTCATCGTTTAACACTTCCTTCTTTTTGGAGGTTTTTCCTCCTTAAGGTTTAAGCCCATCTAATCCATCCCCATTAGCTGATAACAAATATTTACATTTTTTAACAAAACCGTCTCAACATGTGCGGAGTGTATGTGGTAACACATATGATGTTGGTAAGTTCACACTCGTTTATCCCTATATTAAGAAAACAGATTCTCTCATATTCAATTAAGGCACCCTTTAATGGAATAACTAAGAAGCTTCTTAGCTGGGTTAGTTCCAGAGGAAAGCTGCCATTTCGGCAATTGGAGATTAAAATAATACACTCGTTATTTTAATCATTAAAACTGGGAGTAATTTATTTGTTTATTCTATTCCTCAACCTTGTTCTATTCTTTTTCTATCAACATCTTCTACCCAATTGAAGTATTTTTCTGAAAGCGGACGGATTCGGTTTGCATCACGAGCAATGACTTCACATCCTCGATCATCATATACAAAGAAGATAATATCTTTAGTGATGTTTACAAAAAAGACATCAGGATAATCAATTGGGTTCTCACCGAACTTTGGTTTTAATGCAAAATCTTCATTACTTGCTGCTTTAAGTAACTCATTAACACGGATGTCAATTCGTTTACATAACAAAGAAAATTGTAGCATCTCAAATTCTTCGGCTTCGTCCACCTCAAAAGGATAAGGGTAAGTTCTCACCTGTGATAGGTGTTATTGAGAATCTATCAAGCTAATAATATCAAGGAGCCAATATCTTATCAATAGTGTGTACCTTATTGATAAAAAATAGACTGAACGGTAAAAACCGATCAGTCCATAAATAATTATCTTACCCAGATAAGCGCGCGCCCTTTAATTGAATAACTCATAAGTTTTTTATTAGCTAGCATTGGAAAATTTTTTTTATCCCTCCTCATCAATCTCATCTTCAAATTCAGAATTCAATACAATAAATTCTTTTAAGTTAGAAGCTATTTCTTTACAGTTTCTGTTTCAAGGACGCTAATTTCCGCAGCCGCTGCCCAGCCGTTAACACCCGCCGTTGCTTCGAGCTTGACATATGATGCATCTGTCGGATCAAAAGTTGCTACTTTCTCCGCATTGTCATTTGCCCAAGTTCCGCTTGCAACTTTAGTAAAGGTCACTCCATCTGTACTTACATAAACGTTATATCCTGTAATATTTCCGTTGCCACCTGATGGCCTTGGTAAATACGCGACCTTATTGATTGGGTAAGTTCCTCTAAGATTTAATGTGATCGATTGAGGAAGTACATCAGATTTATCCCACTTTGTATGCCAAAAAGTTTGTGAATTTCCGTCAATCGCCATGGATGCTGAATTATTTTCACCAACCGTTTCCTGACTTGTCGCCGCTGCCGTCATTTGAGACTGAGGGATCTTATTAACAGTTACTTTAATACTTGTTATCAAAGGGACGTTATTGGGATTTTTCACCCCATTTGGCAAAGTTACAGTTCCAGTTACAGTAAAGGTCTGTACAGTCTTTACTGTGGGATCATACTTTGAAGCATCTACATCCCATGTCACTTTGGCATCGCCACCACCACCATCGGTAACCAAGGATACTGTCTTTGGCAATCCAAGGGCGTCTGCTGTCTTCGCCGCTCCGATTGCCACCCCTGTTTTGTCAGCAGGTGCAGTGATGCTCTCTAAATTAACACCTTGAGGCGTAATGTCAATGTCCTGCGACGAACGGTTATACATGGAATCCGCAGCGAATACTCGGAGGGTATATGGAGTAATCGGCGACAAACCTGTAATCTTGTATTCCCTGTGTTCATCGAATGGCTTGTCTAGCGGCAGCGAAAGACTGTTAAACGATTTGTCAACTTCCCCGGTAAGCTTGTTGATAAGCTGAACATTGTATTCCAACACACGCACATTGTCATTGGCTTGCTTCATTGTAAAAGTAAGTTCGTTGTTTTTGAAGGAATTGATCGTAATACCCTCATCAAACTGCGGAGCGATGAGTTCTCTTGTATCGCTTTTGCTATACGTAAAGGCATCTTTGCCTTCGCCAACGTTGACTACAGAAGGTATGCCTACAAATTCTTCTGTGCTTAAATTATAATGTTTGATGATAACTTTTGTACCATAAACCTCTATAAAATTCGAGATGCGAGGTGTGGTATTATAATTGATATATGCACCTTCAATATATCCGCCGGACGGACCGCCATCAATATAACTAGAATAATTCGTCGAACCAGCATCGAAATACGATGCCGCACCTTGATAGAGTGAACGTTCGTCGGTCGGATCGTAATGCGTATGACCTGACAGATAGACTACCTGCGACAAATTATTGTCAGCAATATATTTACCTACATTATTACTTCCTGCGGTGCTCCATGCCGATCCCCAATTGGTTCCGCTGATAGGGAAATGAGAAGATACAAATATCGGTTTGGTTGGATCGTAATCCGCTTCTTTTTTAATTTGGTCAAGGAAATTTTTAGCTTTTCCAGACGTGTTGTTGTTGTCATAATTTCCGTCAAAAACCACAAGATTATATCCTTTTATCTTGACCCGATAAGCATCGTTAAAGAAATTGTTATCGTACGATTTCGTAGATTCGTTCCACGCGCCCGCCGAACCGACAGGAATTAATTTTTCGGCGCCGCCCATATCATGGTTGCCTCTTACCAAATAAAGCGCGATATTGTCAAATAAACCTTCATCTTTAAGTTTATTGTGGACTTTTGTCAGCTCATTCATCCACAGATATTCGATAGCATTGTTACCGCCGGTAACGTCGCCAGGAATCAACATTACGTCAGCCTGCGAGAATATTTTCAGGCTTTTTCTGAAATCATCTTCCACGCGCGCGATTGCAGCAGGATTACCACTGATTTCCGTATCGCTGTTCACAATCATATTTAAATCGGCGGGCGTTGCTGTTTTATTACTTTTTTGATAGATGAAGATGGCATTGGTTAGTTCACGTTCGTAATAATTGATGGTTTCCTGTGTATATAATTTTACTTTTTGCGTTGTTGCAACCGAAGTTGCCGTATTCAAAACCTTTTTCAAATAATCAAAATCGGTTTTGCTGAAGCCTTTGCCGAGACCTTTTGCTATTATTTTATTTCCCTCTGATATTGTGTCGTTAAGTGCATTCATATCTATTTTATTTACACCGTAACTCTTATAATTAGCTTGAACTACATCACTGCTAAATGCACCTTTCCAAACATTCAGATCAGCTATATCGAATGAATTACCGCCATGCTTGCCTAATCCGTCGCTACCTATATTTAATGGGTTCGAAGTATCTAAAGTTCCGACCCCCAGCGAAGTTTCAGCCATTTTGTAACCATCAATATACAACGATCCGAGCATTTTATCTCTGTCTACAACAAATGTCACGTAACGCCAATCTGACGCATTAAACGTGTCGCGCCCAAAGGAAATGTTCTTTTCTTTTGCGGTCGGGAATGCTAAATTCATGTTGACCGAATTGGCTGATGTGTAAATCGCCCAGCCTGCGTTAGAGCCGTTACTAAAATCCTTGTTTGATAATATGACCTGATTTTTGTTCGTGTCACCCTTATACCAGAAGGATGTGGTAAAACTGTCATTATCAAATTTCAAGCTATGCTTCGTACCGACATAATTACCGTCTCCGCTTTCTAAGTGCAGAGCTTTGGTCCCGGGTAATACACCGTCTACAAAACTATAATTTCCTTTCCCTTCCAAGTTCTCTTGATTTGCATCGTCCTTTAAATTATTGTCAAATTTCATCGATGCAATAAGGTGGTTGGCATTTAATACTGCGTTCGTGGGCAATGAAGTTGAAGTTTTACTGGCACCATTTCGCTTTGAAACTACAACGCGCATTTTTTTACCAATATCATTTAACGTTACGGTGTAGCTTTTGGATGTACCACCCGATTTCACATTAATATATTTATCGCTTATACGTGATTCCTGTACTTGCCATTGAAATGTTAGATGTTTGTCCTTTGAACCTTTACCCTTGATCACACTGGCGGTGATCGTTTGACCGTAAACCGGCTGCATATTGTCGATTTTGACGATTTTGTCGTTCGACTTGTTTGTAAGTGCTTCTGCGGTGGTCGATAACATAACGAATATCATCGTGAATGCGAGAGTAATAGATAAAATTCTTTTCATTACAGAAAACCTCCATATTTTAATTATTTTAAGAGTCTGTTCAAAAAGCTTGTAAAATTGAGTAAAAAACAAAACCGTAGCCAAACTTTGATGCAGAACTCATTGATTATATCGATCATGTCGACGACTCCATTGTGCTGGAGAAGGTCGCCCCGCTTTACAAGGATGGCGGGCATCCTCCCATCGAACGGGATGAGAGGAGATTTTTCATCACGGAAATCCCCCTTTCGTTTCCAATATTGGAACCTTGATTTTCTACTTCTACTGCTCTCATTAAACTGAAATGGTGCTTTAATCCTGATACGCCGATATTTTGAAACATCACCTCCCAGAATAAGGGGAATAGATGACAATAGACGCCACCTTAAAATAAACATAAAATATAACACACCCACACAAATTACCTCTTGTATAAACAAATAATATACAATCATTATTGATTTTCTGTAAATATTGTGTGAATTATTGTTGTTTTATGAAAAATTACACAAAAACACACAATTACACATAAATAACTGATGGTGGAGTTTATTTTCCTGGCTGCAAGAAATAAAAGATTTACTTTGCTACTTGAAATTTGAGGAGAGATGCTAAAATGAGATAAACTGAGTTAAAAAACACATAAAAAAAAGGAAAGTAGACGGCTACTTTTCCTCCAAATTAATCTTATTCACAATTTCAATACCTTCTTTTTTATATTTCTGCAGTACCTTTTCGGAAAGATTTGAATCAGAAATAATACGGTCAACCCTTTCAAAATGGCAGACTTTCAATAATGATGCAACATCAAATTTACTGCTATCCGCTAGCACAATGCAACTTTGAGAATTCTCAAGCATTTTCTTTTTCACTTGGTATTCACCTAACCCGTAATCCGTCAGCCCTTCCGTCAAGGAAATACCACTGATGCTCATAAAAAAAGTATCAATGTGAAATCCTTTAAAAAATTCTTCCGCCAAAGAACCTACCAGGCATAATTCTTCATTTCGGAGTACACCCCCGGGCATCAAAATCGTATAATGAGGCATTTCTGAAAGTTCTTTGGCAATGATTAAGGAATTTGTTAAAACGGTAAGTCTTTGAAACCTGCTTTTTAATTCTTTCGCCAATTCGGTATTTGTGGTGCTGACATCTAATACAATGGATTGTCCTTCTGTAACATAATGTGCAGCAATCTTCGCTATTTCCTTCTTTTCCTCAATATTTTTGGTTTCCCGCAATGAGAAATTGATTTCTTGACTGTTCGCATTATCTAAAACCGCTCCACCGCGCACCCTTCTTATATACCCTTCTTTCTCGAGATATTCAAAATCCCTGCGGACTGTTTCGGTAGACACACCAAACATTTTTGTGATCGAAGACACCTTGACTAACTTATTTTTTCGCAAGCATTCCATTATATTTTCATGACGCTCATGAGCTAACAATATTTTCACCTGCTTTAGTTATTAGGTAAATTTGGTATTTCTTAATTTTCCTTATTCTATAAATAACACAAATTCGCATAATTTCACAACCTAACTCATATGAGATTTTTGTAAAGTTTTTACATATACTTTCTTTAAACGTACATACAAGCTTTCTCAGTATTTTTCTACAAAACTATCCAATATAAATATGATATGTTTGAATGAACATAACTTTTGGAAAAATAAAGAAATAACCAAAAGGCTAGGAAAACATATTGAGGAGAAGAAAGGCCGTTTCATTACTGTTGGTATTTAGTATTTTTACTGGATGCACACAAATTCCCCCGAAAGAGATTTGTCTGAAGAAGGAAGCTGCTCCCTCTTCTTGTTACTGAATGATGGAAGATGTAGGGTGAAGAAAATATTTTTTATCCAATGTCTTCAATTCTTATTTTTTAATATAATGAACACCCTTTCTTCTATGAAAGTGCCATGTCTGGTAACATCTTTTTTATCTTACGCCCCCATTACTTGGCTTGTGATTGGACTAGTGATTTGTTATCTTCTTCCCTTTTTCGTACGAAAAAAATATAAATTAAATGAAAGGCAATAGATACTGGAACACCAAGATATATTGTCATCTTAGTACTTTCATCAAATGCTAAACTTATTTACACTATCAAATAAAACCAAATGCTAGAATTGACACTAAAGGATAGAGTGGTGTGTGAAAACCCAGTTCACTTACCTTTCCCCCTTCAGCTATATAACGTTTACGGAAAAAATACTGGGAAGCAGCGATACTCATCCAAGATAGCATAGATACCATACCTGCTACAGAAAGAATCCATGTATAAATTGTATCCGCTGCCACATTTGAAGCGAGAAGAGAAATGCAAGAGATTCTCATACTGGCAATTAAAGCAAGTAAAGGTGCACCTTTTTTCGTTAATTTTTGAAAGGATCATGGAGCCATTTTAGAACTTGAAAGAGAATACAACAGTCTTGTTGTAGTATAAAGACCAGAGTAAGCAACTGATATAAGCGAAGTAATGATTACAAAGTTCATAATATCAGTTGCATAAGGTATTCCAATGTTATCTAGGGCAGTAACAAATTGACTAACAGTGGGTTTAATCTCTTGCCAAGGTACGATGGAAACCACAATAATCATCGATAAAACAAAGAATAAAATGATCCGATAAACAGTTTGATTGATTATTGTTTGCTTTAGGTATTGTTTTTTTTTGGAGATTCACTTCCCCCTGAGGAAATTCCTACCAGTTCAGTACCACCTAACGAGTAGTTTACTGCCATCATAGCAATAACTACAGTCAATACTCCATTAGGGAAGAACCCAAATTCTGCTAAGTGCTTGAAATAAGGGGCAGATGTTTCCCCATGAATTGGAACAAGACCAAATATCACTGCTCCGCCTATTAAGATAAACTAGACAATAGCGATTACTTTAATACTAGCAAACAAAAATTCTGTTTCTGCAAAGCTACGGGCAGAGAGAGCATTAACTGCAAATGAGGTAACTCCAGCAATTAATGACCCTATCCATGGAGAAATATCTGGGAACCACCTTTGAATTAGCGAGCCTATCATAACAATTGTAGGCATTCATATGAGTAAACATTATAATGAAATTGAAGAATATCGTGACTTTACGAAACGACCTGAAACACACAAAGCAATTATCACAATGATTGGGTTAATCGAGATTTCAGAAGATTTCCTACTTCGTTATATCTATATATTTATCTGATATTATTCTGTAATTCTCATGATGTACTTTAGCCCACTCAGTCTTTTGAAATTTTAAATGCTTGAGACTTTGATTCACACACGCTTTATCGAATAATCGGAACCCTTGCTCAGTCGCCCAACTCCGGAAATAGTTATGCTCTGGGTGAGGAGGATTTTGATAGGCTTCAAGAAAGTGCTCAAATCCAGGCGGACCACCTACATCCTCTGGCGGTGCTTCCCCTGCCCAATCAAGCACGGTTGGAAAACCAAAATAATAATCCTCCACGACTTCCTCTAGTTTCACATGAATGCGCCAATCATCACTGAAATCATACACATATAAAAATTCACCTATGCGCTCCAGATAAGTATCAATTTTTATACGTTGCGGCTGCTTCACCCCAATTCCTTTATACGATTTGCTTTTCGCTTCATCTATTCGTTGTAAATTATTCGTTACAACAACATCATCTAGCTGAAACTCAAACAAATGAATTGGCTCGTACGGATATCCACTCTGAAAATTCGTTACATTTTGAATGACATCGTGCAAACGATTAAACGTAATCCCACCTGGTACAATAACTTTTCTCCACACAACTGGTTCAATATTTTCAAATTGAAATGCTAGGATGTAGGATTTCATAAGGAACCTTTCTTTTTCTTTCCTTCTAGTTCTAACTTTCTTCTGTTTTGATCTTCCTTAGGTGCTGTAAATGTATATGTTGCTCCATTATATGACCATGTTGCTCCATAAACATAACCATTTTGGATTTTCGCAAATCGAAAATTTGTATCATTAGTATAAGATTTCAAAAATCGGCCAGCAGCTTGAATATTATCACATTGTTCCAGTAACTCTCCGTTTTTATAAATTGTTATAGGCACTTTTCTATTACGCATGTAAATCTCCTTTTTTAAATAATTTCTTCTATTTCATTATAAGTTTAATTAACAAGAAATTGGAGCTTTCAGTGTAAAATAGTGGTATTGAGTTCGCAATATAGGAGGTTGAAATAATACCATTTAATATGAATCTGTGGAAAGTAGAACAAAATAAACTACAAGAAATTCAAAAAAATCGGCTTGATAGTGAAGATCGTTTAGAAAACTGGATTGCAGAGGATAGCAACATTTTAGGCTTAGATATTTTAATCATCGGGAAGCAAGTAGTGACTAGCTTCGGTGGACGGATTGATTTAATAGCTATAAAAAGAGACGGCGAACTGGTCCTGTTGGAATTAAAGAAAGATAGAACACCTCGTGACGTAATCGCTCAAGCACTTGATTATGCTTCATGGGTAAAAGAGTTAACAACTGTAGAAATAAAGGCATCACTGTAAAATATTTAAAACATGGCTTACATGGCTTAAAAGAGACATTTGAAAATCATTTTGAAACATCGCTACCACTAGAAATAAACAACCAGCATAGTATCGTAATCGTTGCTTCTGAACTAGATCCATCCTCTGAAAGGATTGTTCAATACTTAGCAGATGAATACAATGTAAACATTAACTGCCTCTTCTTTGATTTTTTCAATGACAATTCACAAGAAATGCTTGGCCGATCATGGCTTATGGATCCTGAAGCAGTAGAAGATAAAGTATCAGCAAAGAAGAAGGCCCCTTGGTCTGGTATTTATTACGTAAATGTAGGCGATGGTATTCATCGGAGATGGGAAGATTGCAATACATATGGTTTTATAAGTGCAGGCAACATCCTCGTTATAGCGGTCATATGAAGAAGCTACAAGTTGGAGATAAAGTGCTCGCTTACTTAAACGGTCGAGGATATGTAGGATATGGCATCGTAACTTCAGAAGCTGCAATGGTTAAGCACTTTGAATGGACATCTGGAAAAAAACTTTTAGCTGAGCCTCTCAAACAGGCAAACATCGTAAATAACTTAAATAATTCTAACAATGCATATTGGACAGTCGGGATTAAATGGATTGAATCATTAGTTGTCAACCAAGCATTAACGCAGCCGGGTATATTTGCTAACCAAAATAATGTCTGCAAACTACGAGATAAAGCAACGTTAGAATTTTTAGGTAGCAAATTTAAGTTAGATTAGCCTCATGTATGACAAAGAGCCGCTGGAGGGCGGCTCTTTTATCGTTATTTCAAGTTACTTATGTAAAAAGTCAACTATCAAAAGAATAGAAAAAGAGGGTTCTCAAAAGTACAAAGAACTAATGGAAAAACCTCTACTTTTAAGCTATATCACGGTTCAACGCTACCCCTTAATAGAGTATTGAAGACAAGCGCTCTATAAAATCAAGGGATATAAGCAATGATTACATCATGCTGCCCATTCCTCCATATTAGGCATGCCCAAACCACCTGCAGCAGCAGGTTCTCTGGTTTGTCAGCAACAACATCTTCTGTTTCCTAAGAAGCTAGGAATCCCCCTGCTGGTTTGAGAGACTCCGGGAAAAAGGATTATCCATTCAATAAAGGACATGCTGAATTTCCCTGTCATGTAACAGGAAACGCTGATTGCTCTCTTAAAAGCCTTTTTTGATAAACAATATTAGACAGCTGTACACTAACTTCATAAAGAACAAGCAAAGGGACAATAACCAATATGTCCGAAATTAAATCCGGGGGCGTAATCAGGACTGATACGATAACAAGGGCAAAATAAGAAATCTTACGTGACTTTTTCAGCCTTGTTGGATTTAATATTCCTAATCTTGTTAGGAACATGACCACTAGCGGCATTTCAAATAAAATACCGAAGGGCAAAATCAGGTTAATCATAAACCGAAAATATTTTTCCGCAGTAAACATCATCTCGAACTGCCCAGCGGAAAGTGAAGTCAGAAACCCTAATACAATAGGAAATAATACAAAATATCCAAAAGAGATCCCTGTGATAAATAAGATAAATAACCCAGGGATAAAACGAAATGTAACCTTCCTCTCATCTGGTTTCAATGCTGGTGCTACAAAGCGCCATACCTGAAATGCAGCTAGCGGAATAGTTGCAGCTATTGCACATACCGCAGCGATAATCATATAAACCCACAGGATCTCACTCGGACCGAGAACTGCAAGTTTTCCTTCTAAATCGTTAATAAGCAGTTCGTATATATCCTGTACGAATATGAAACTCAATATGAAGAAAGCAACAAAACCTATTAGAGTTTTAATAATTCTGCTTCGGAGTTCCTCCATATGCTCAATAACATGCAAATCCTTGCTTTCCATATTTGCTCCTCCTTTTTGGTTACTTTATGTACAAACCAATGGCTTCAAACTCGTGACAAGCAAGCATTTCAATAATCGAGTTTGAAGGAAAAAAACGCGGAAATACTATTTGACCGGTCTAGACTGGATTTTTTTGAACCCATTGGCAACTACTATTCCAATCTTCACATAAAAAGAAGCAGACGAGTCTCCCCGCCCGCAATCTCATCATTCCTATTTCCTATTTATCCCTCTTTTTTAACTGGTGCCACCTCAGACTTATTCTCTTTTTCTTCCTCTTTATCTGAATCGGATACTAATCCTTTTGTTGCACTTTTGAATTCTGATAAAGTGCGACCAAAAGCCCGGCCGATTTCCGGCAGCTTGGAAGGTCCAAAAATAATTAGAGCGATTACGAGCACGATGACCAACCCAGGAATTCCGATATTTGAAAGCATTTTCAGACCCACTCCTTATTTAGATATTTTTTCAACTTTTTAGTATATGTTAACAATTATTAATCCTGATCAAGTTATCACTCTAGATAACTATTAATTAGTGACTTTCCCCCGCTTGTTCATCCTTTGTTTTTCATGTGCACGGTTATGGGCGCGTGTACGATCTTCTTCGACTTCATTAGTTTTTTGGACACCTTCAGCAACGAGGGCTGATGATACTTTTCTGAGTCCAGCTTGATCTTTATCAAAAACAAAGGATGCTCTTGTTGAAATATCTGCCCCAGGTTCTGTTACGAATGGAACCACACGGTAATCCGCCCTCCATTGCTCTGGTGTTACCTTGCATCGGACATACCCACGGTAATCATTGAAGAATTTAATATGTGAATTTTGGCTTAATATTTTGTCAGTATCTGCTCGCTTGTCTGCCCCGTTTCCACCAGATGTGATGGATGTACCGACAAATTCCACACCGAAAGTCTTTGAGTTTGGATCATTGAAATCAGTTTTTAAATTGGAAGCCCAGCTTGCATGTACATCACCAGTCAATACAACCAGATTTTCAATGTTTTTGCTTTTTACTACATCTATCAAACGGTCGCGTGCAGCCGGATAACCATCCCAAGAATCCATGCTATATTTTGGAGAAGTAGGTGTTCCATAATTCCGCTGTGCAAAGAATATCTGCTGAGGAAGCACATTCCACTTTGTTTTTGAATTTGAAAGATTCTCAGTTAGCCACTGCTCCTGCTCTGGTCCGAGTAATGTACGCTTCGGATCAAGAGACTCTGGCGTTTGTGGTGAGCTTCCATCGCCGTTTGCCTGATCATCACGGTATTGTCGTGAATCAAGTACAAAGAAAGAAGCCAGATCACCATATGAGAAATTCCGGTATAAACGCATATCAGCCCCCTTTGGCAATGACGATTTACGAAGAGGCATATGCTCGTAGTAAGCCTGATAAGCAGCTGCCCTGCGTTTGATAAATGCCTCCACTGATTGTCCCTTTTCCGGAATTACATTTGCATAGTTGTTTTCAACTTCATGATCATCCCATGTCACGACCCATGGAAATGCAGCATGTGCTGCTTTTAAATGTATATCAGAACGGTATTGAGCGTATCTGTTTCGATAGTCCTCAAGTGAAATAATCTCCGGACTGTTATGTACACGGACATTACCGGTAGATGAAACATATTCATTTGGGCCGTACTCATAAATGTAATCGCCAAGGTGAAAAACTAGATCAAGATCTTCTTTTGCCAAATGTTTATAAGCTGTATAATAGCCATGTTCAAATTGTTGGCATGAAACAAAAGCGAATGTCAGACTCGAAACACTGGAACCTAATAACGGAAGTGTTTTCGTTTTCCCTGTCTGGCTTACTTCCCCTCCACTTTTAAAACGGTAAAAATAAACCTTGTCAGGTTTTAACCCGCTTACTTCCACATGGACAGAATGACCCAGTTCTGGCCTGGCTATTTCTTTGCCATTCTTTACAATTTTTCTAAAATGCTCATCCTTTGCAATTTCCCATTTAACTGAAACAGCTTCATTTGACATTCCGCCGCCATTCAACGGATCTGGAGCCAACCTTGTCCATAAAACAACACTATCTGAGAGTGGATCACCAGAAGATACACCAAGAGTAAATGGATAATCGCTGAATTTAGGGGCAGCATTAACCTCAACCCCTCCCATTGATTGCGCAAGGGCAAGACCCAATGAAAGTCCGGCAAGCTTACTCGCTCCCTGGATAAAGTTCCGGCGGTCCATATTTTTGCCTAAGCTTTCATCGCTCCAATTCTTTATCAATTCATCCAAAGCTTTTTATTCTTCATTGATCTTTCCCTCCTAAATAATTCTTTGAATCTGGTTTTAGTATAGGGGGGCTTTTTAAAAGACATATTAAGGAATGTAAATCACTAATTTCCCAATTAGGTATTTAGATACAAGTCTTTGGAATCTCGTAAACAAAAAAACAATATGACTTATCCATTAATTGATTAATCCCCATAATATCCCACATAGGTTTACAGTCTTTTTTCCTAATTTTCTTCATAAATCCTTTATTTAATCGTTACAAATATATAGGGTTAAGCCCGTTTAGGTTGCATCTATTATTGCTTCAAATCGCGCGATAATCGTAGCTCAAAAACCGAAGGATGCCGTCGTCGTTGAAGATTTATTCCCCTCGATTTGCGAATCATTTTTGTAACCCAAACGAGAAAATCTGGGTTTACTGCTGCTTCTTTATTTCACTTAATAACATTAACTTTCGTCCATGGCCAGAATTGCTGACTCACCTATCATTTTTAAGTCAAGTGTACGTGACTTTATTTCAGGATGAGTCAAAAAAGTACAAGCTTAAAATGCTAAGATCAGACAAAGTAGGGAAATATTTAGCAGACCAAGAAGGAATAACCCTTTATTATTTCACAAAAGATGATTCTAGCGTCAGCAATTGCAATGGTCAATGTAGTTAAATTTGGCCGCCTTTCCATGCAGATAACATCATCTCCTCTTAAGGATTCGACAAAAAAGAGTTTAAAACAATCATAAGAGATTACGGATAAAAGCAAACAACGTATAAAGGGCATCCACTTTATTATTATGTGAAAGATAAGCAGGCAGGTGATGTAAATGGACAAGGCGTCAATAATGTCTGGTTTGTATTAGGAAAAAAGTTTTTTGAGAAATAATTTTGTTTAGTTTTAAGTTAGAAAACTTAAACTCTCAAAAAACCGTTTCATATTTTTGAACTTATTGAGAAGAAAATTTCAACTTGATGGCAATTGGGTTCTACTACAAAACACAGATATTATTCGAAATCGTACTTTTTACTTTAGACCCCATTAAAGAATAAATAGGCTCTTATGATATTAATTTGCTATGTTTAATGATATTGTTGATATCAATATAAAAATAAGGGAACTTCCATTTGTAGGAAGTTCCCTTTCTTATTCCATTAAAGCCCCCATTTTTATAAAAAGAAATAATTGGGGAACATTATAAATACTTCAATTGACTTCCCCATGATAGTTTGCAATTTATAATATGTAAAGCTAATTACTAAAAGCCCGAATGCAAACAATATACTTCCAGCGACTAAAAAGCTATTAATATAGCTCTTCACTATAATGTTATAAGTGTTTGTATCTGCTCCACCTTGTTTTATCAACCAATTTTCTGCAAGAGATGTACCAAAATAAACACTAAAAAACAACATAACAAATCCAATTATTCCAATTAGAGACCCTAAAATTAATGTACCTTTTAAATTATCTTTAGTCATACTACTCCCCCATATGTAAATAATGAAAATACTAAACCAATATTTCCTTTAACGGAATGACCAAATACCAAAAAATGGTAAAATTTGATAATCTGAGTCTACCATAGGTAGCTTCCATTGAAAACAGGTAACTAAAAAACAATCCTTTTGCTACCCTGGTATCGTCATTTCGATACCTTATTTGGTTACGTTTCCCTATTTCAAAGTACCAGAAGTAGGTCTCATTAATTTCTACGATGCCTTGAAACTACTCAAAATCCATCTCTTTTAAAGCAAATAGGAGCTTGTATCTCCAATAGAAAAGGGTTGCATAGTGAATACCGAGAAGCCCCGAACTCACCTTACAAACCTATTCTTTTCGCATCATAATAACCCCGGATATGGAGGCAACACAGAAGACAATAATTGTTTAGAAACAGGATGTTCTAATCGTTCAAGTTGTTCCATATCATCTAACCATTCAACAACCTCACCTTTGTAGATTACCGCTAGTTGGTCTGAAATGTAATTGACAGCCTGTAAATCATGAGAAATAAAGAGATATGAAAGTTGAAACTCTTCTTTTAATTGTGCCAAAAGGTTTAATATTTGTACTTGAACAAGAACATCTAAAGCACTTACAGCCTCATCAAGTATAATTAACTTTGGCTTTAAGGCAATCGCTCTTGCGATATTGATTCTTTGTAGCTGTCCTCCGCTGAACTGATATGGGTATTTAAGAATATCTTCCGGGCATAACCCTACGATTTCCAAAAGCTCCTTTACTTTCTTTTTCTCTTGAATAGACGTAAGCCTCTCGTAATTTCTTAAAGGCTCAGCAATGATCTCCCCTATAGTCAGTCTTGGGTTAACAGCGCTATAACAATCTTGAAAGACAACCTGCAGATTTCGCCGTAACTCCTTTAATTCTTTTGCTTTTAAACAATAAAGGTTCTTCCCCTGGAACCATACTTCTCCCTCATCCGGCTTTTCGAGACCCAGAATAATTTTGCCCAGGGTACTTTTTCCAGATCCACTTTCTCCAACGAGGCCTAAACATACTCCTTCTTCCAAAGTTAAAGATATGCTCTTAATGGCTTCAACATATTTACGCTTCCCAAAAACAGAGTTTCCCAACAAGTATGTTTTCTTTATACCTTTCAACTCAAGCAAACTCACTCTTCATCCACCCAACTCTTTATCTTGATTTTACACATCTTACTAGATGGTCTTTTTCAAACTCTTTAAATTCAAGATTATAACTTGAACATGTATGATCTGCGTCCTCGCATCGTTCTAAAAAAGGGCATGTTTTTTCTCTATTTATTAGATTGGGGTGCGAAACGCTGACACGCTTATCACTCTTAATCTTTCTTCTTGTTAATCCAAGTCTGGAATCTAACAAGACTCGGGTATAAGGGTGCATTGGGCTATTGAACAACTTCAACACTGGTGCTTTCTCAACGATATAGCCGCCATACATCACAGCTACTTCGTCAGCTACCTGAGCAATCACCCCTAGATCATGTGATACTAATAAAATGCATGTATTGTATTCTTTCCTTAATTTATCCAACTGTTTCAAAACCTGAAGTTGATTTGTCGCATCAAGTGCAGTTGTCGGCTCATCAGCAATAATGATAGATGGACTTAAAGACATGGTAATCGCAATCATAACCCGTTGCAGCATCCCGCCGCTTAGCTGAAACGGATATTGCTTCAAGACATTCTTTGGATTAGGCAGGTCCGTTTTTTCTAAATACTCCACAGCCATTTTCCGCGCTTGCTGCTTCGTAATAGGCAAATGAGTTCTTAGTGTTTCAATAAAATGCCGTCCTATCGTCCTCACAGGATTAAAGGCGATCATAGGGTTTTGCATAATCATAGCGATCTCACTTCCCCGTACTTTCCTTAAGTCTTCTGTGGAAACATTTAAAAGGTCTATATTATTAAACTTGATGCTCCCTTGTACCACCTTTGCCTTTTCAGGTAAAAGATTTAACAAAGACATGCATGTCATCGTTTTCCCTGATCCACTTTCTCCGACAAGCCCCAACACTTTCCCAGCCTCAAGCTTAAAACTGACATCATTGACAGTTTGAGTCAGTCCATTTGGGGTCGTTACAATAACATTCAAATTGTCTACAATTAAAATGGGGTGTTGTCCCATCTTTCAACCTCCCTTCTATTCCTTTTTTAGGTCAAGAGCATCCCTCAAAGCTTCGCCAAACATGTTAAAAGCAATCACAACGATGAAGATCATCATCCCCGGGTACAGCATCAATGAAGGGGATTCTCTAAAAAATGGCTTACTATCATTGATCATCATTCCCCACTCTGCCTCTGGAGGCTGTATGCCAAGACCTAGAAAAGAGAGACCGGAAATTGCTAAAATTACCCCTCCGATGTCCATAAAGATTAATACAACAACTTGAGAAATGATGGCAGGTAAAATATGTTTAATGACAATGACTCTCCTTGGTGTCCCGCATATTTTGGCTGCTAAAACAAAGTTTTGCTCCTTTACACTAAGAACCAAACCTCGAATGACGCGTGCATAAAAAACCCATTGAACAAGCACCATTGCCAAAATCAGATTTCCAAGACTCGGTCCTAAAATTCCGATTATTGCTAAGGACAGAAGAAAGCTTGGGAATGCCATAAGAATGTCACACATTCTCATGAAGAGATAATCAACCTTACCACCTATAAAGCCAGCATAAATACCGAGTGGGATACTAATAATCATCATTAATCCCATGACAAGGAAAGCTGTTCCCAAAGAGGTTTGTGCTCCATAGATTAATCGGGACAATATACATCTCCCTAAATGATCAGTTCCCAATGGAAACTGAGAGGAGGGCCCTTGTAGCTTCTGAACGATATCAATTAAGTTCGGATCATTAGGGGCCAAAAAAGGAGCAAAAAAAGCAAAAACTGTCAGGAAGGAAATAATCATGATGCTGATCATCATGAGCTTATGTGTCATCAGCTTTCGTTTCACGTTTTGCACCACTCTTATTTCACTCCTTCCCAACGTATACGGGGATCCAGGAAGGAATATGTAAGATCCACAAGAAGATTACAGACCACAAAGATAACACCCATAAACAATACACAACCCTGAATCATCGGATAATCTTGATTTAATATAGATGTGACAAATAACTGGCCCATGCCTGGCCAAGCAAAAACTGTTTCAACAATAACTGCTCCGCTTAGCATGTTTCCTAAGCTCATTCCAAGTCCAGTTATCACAGGTAGTAAGGACTTTTTTAAGACATGCCTAATAACGATTAGTCTTTGGCGCAAACCTCTCGCTCTAGCATAAACAACAAATGGCTCATTCAAATTTCCCAGCATACTAGCCCGAAGCAATCGCATATACGTACCTATATACGCAAAAGCCAATGTCAAGGAAGGAAGCACTAGATTAGCCAAAGTCCCCCTTCCCAATACAGGAAATAAATCTAACTTTATAGATAAAAAATAGATCAACAGAAATCCAAGCCAAAAGGTTGGCATAGAGACACTTACAAAGGCTATTATTCTGCTAAACTGATCAATAAATTTCCCCTTGTAAATAGCAGAAATCATGCCTATAGGTAAACTAATAACAACAATAAAGATAAGCGCAGCAAATGTTAATTGAACAGTTGGAAAGAAATGTATCACAATTTCTTCCCATACAGTGTTATTGGACACATAAGACATTCCTAAATCCAATTGCAGCACTTTTCCCAGCCACTCAAAGTACTGGACATATAAAGGCTTGTTTAAACCAAGCTCAACTCGAAGGGCTGCCACTGTCTCATCCGTAGGAGGAATATGTGACGCCCTTAAGTAAGCTACTGCCGGATCTCCAGGAATTAAGTGAAGCAAGATAAAAGTAATGAGCGAAAGTCCAAATAATATTGGAATTAAACTTGTGAGACGTTTAAAAATAAACCAACTCATGTAGCACTCCTTAAGTTGTTTTTAAGTATCCCCGTTTCAATTAACGTCAATTGAAGTTAAAGGGACCTCAGCTTCTTGAGGTAAAAAATCTACTCCACTAATGTTTTTTTGATACACTGCTATATTAGACTGATAAGATATCGGTAAATAAATTGCTTGTTCGTGCAATGTCGTTAATATTTCTGAATATAGTATTTTTCTCTCTTCTTCGTCTGTAGTTAATAATACTTTCTTAATTTTCTGGTCTAATTCTTTTTTTACTGGCAACCCTAGTTGAGCGTTATAATCTGGACCACCATTTTCTGATTTTGTCGTCATAGAAGCTAAATAGGAATGTGGATCAAACGGTACAGCCCAAGTAGATGTAAATAATAAATCAAATTCACCTTGAAATGCATTTGTCCAAAAAGTATTAGTTTCTTGACTAGTCAACTTAACATCAATTCCCAGCTTTCTAAAATCACCTTGGGTAAATTCTGCGATTGACTTTTGGATGTTGTCTGTACTATTAAACAGTAATTCCAATTGCAATTCTTTTCCGTCTTTTTCTCTAAATGGTTTCCCCTTCACTTGTTTCCATCCAGATTCATCCAATAACTGTTTTGCTTTTTCTGTATCATATTCATGAGGCTCTATATTAATTTTCGTGTAAGGCAACATAGGTGGAAACAAAGTATCAGCCTTTTTTTCCATACCATAAAAGATCTTATCAATAACAGCCTGTTTATTAAAAGCATGTTGAAGAGCTAACCGAACTTTAAGATCTTTAGTCGCTTCTCTGTTTGAGTTAAGAAGCAGTGTTCTTGTAGCAGTAGGTTCTGACAATTTAGTTTCATATTGCCCTGAATTCTTCAAAAATTGGAATGAATCTTGGCTAATGACCCCGTTTCCAAATATAAAGTCGAGTTCTTTTTTCTCAAAAGCTAATACTCTTGACTCTCCGTCAGTAATGACTTTAACAACCACCTTATCTACTTTAGGCTTAGTACCCCAATACTGTTCATTCCTTTTAAAAACAGCAAACTCATTTTTCTTATATTCGCTCAACACCCATGGTCCTGTGCCAATCTGAGACTTGAGTCCGTCCTTAAATGTGTTTTGACTGTCAGGAAAAGCAGCTTCTCCTACAAATCTCAACGGTCTGATGTAAGTTAGTTCTTGCAGAGTTGGATAATACGCGTTGTTCAAAATAAGTTTAAATGTATATTTATCTATTATTTCAGTACCTTTGATTTGGTTAATTAATTCCACCCATTCATGTTGTTTGCGATTATCTAAAATGGTATCAAAGTTTTTCTTAACGATTGCAGCATTAAAGAGGGAACCATCGGAAAATTTAACATCTTTCCTCAGATGGAATACATATTCTTTTCCATCTTTCGATATATCCCAGCTCTCTGCAAGCCAAGGCTGAATTTCTCCGCCTTCACCGTAATAAACAAGGGATTCATATACCATAGCCTGGGAAAAAAACTCATTCGGAAAATATGTGTGTGGATTTAAGTCACCTATATCCCCAGGCCAGGAAAAAGTAACAACTTTTTGTTTATCTTTATCTGATGTATTTTCTTGATCTATTGTTGTGTTGCTGCAACCAGTAACAAAAATTGTGAAAATTACTAGTAGTCCAACAAAAGAATGGAATAAACTAGACCGTTTTAAGTACATGTTTTCTCACCTTCAATTATGGAATTTTAACTATTTGAAAATTATACAAAAAAAGCATTTCCAACCAGATTTAACGGTCAGAAATGCTTATTATTTAAGAACAAATTCGTCTTCTAGCACTCTAACACCTCCCTATCTCCCGTAGGTTTAACAGCATTTCTAGAACGGGCAGGTCTTCTGACTTAGGTTCATCATCTCCATGCGTCTTCCCGGATATTATCCAGTGACTTTCTTGCATAGGACTCACCATTACAGCGGCGGGACCGTGCCGGATTTTGCACCGGCTTCCCTTTTAAATATTCGCTATTAAACGAATATACCCATTCCAATACTATATGAAATTTTCCCTCATCTTCATAGTAAAATATAGAGCTTGTCAATCGTAAAATTAGTATGTCGAAACCATTTGGTACTCTTAACAATTTATTAGTTTCATCCCTAAGTAATTTTTGATAAACCCAGCTACTAATCATATCCATCCTAGCAATAAACGAAATACAGGTAGTAAAAGGAGAATAAGCATGTTCTCTTTAACATGTAACAAACATATTAATTTTCCTAAACTTAACTGTTTTACGCTTGCAACTCTCTCAAAATGGAAATATTCACTTTGAAAATTAACTCAAAAAAAGTTTACCTAATACAAATTATATTCGTTATCGCAAATTTATGCTATATCAAATTAAAGTCCTGATGTTTTTTAACGGCTCGTTAGGTATGGATAGGCATACTCTTATACGAACAGTAATCTGTAACGACATATATCGTATGATAGTGAGGAGAATTTTCTTTTTACAGATCTGTATTGCACCCTCCGAATTTACTTTCATTTTTTATAAGTGAATACTCACTTAATTATTTAAAATCATCCTAATTTATGTAATAATAAAATATACTACAATAAAGGAAAGGTCTTGAGGGGATTTTCGTTGGAAAGTATGGAACTACTACATAAAAAAATAGAGACAATGAGGAAAGAATTAATATTTACTGCCTTAAAGCATGGGCTCACCTCAAAAAAAACGTTACATTTGAGCCAAGAACTTGATAAACTCTTGAATTTACTTGTACATGAACAGGAGTCTCTACATCCAATAGGCTTTCAATAAGGAGGAAAGGTTGCTACCACCATAACAAGTAGGCTCGAAGCCTGATTCATATTTATGCCTTTCTTCCATAGGGCTTCATGGTTCAATAGCGGGAAAACAGGTGAATTCCCACCTAAAGCGTTCATTAAAAGGTTGGCAAAAGGGGTTCTATCTAAATGTTAAAACAAAGTTGATTGGAACGAAAGGTGCGAGACTCCTGCGGGAAAAGCGCGTCCAAGGAAGACCCCACAGGCGCAAAGGGCGCCGAGGATGCTCCCGGACCGCCCGCGGAAAGCGAGTGCCCTACGTTCCAATCAACGTTCAAATTTTACAAATCCTCAAAAAAACTGTAGACAAACTCAATTATTTATCGAGTTTGTCTACAGTCTGAAGCATTGGTATAAGTACCAATGCTTTCTAAAATATTAACTTTAACTTCAAAGCTTTACTCTTTGCAGACGAAGTGCATTTATTACAACGGATACTGAACTAAATGCCATGGCAGCACCTGCTAACCAAGGGGCAAGTAGCCCAATAGCCGCAATCGGTATGCCTATTACGTTATAAGCAAAGGCCCAGAATAGGTTTTGTTTAATATTCCGCATCGTTTTTCTACTCATGAGGATAGCATCGGCAATGCTGTTTAAATCTCCACGAATTAAAGTAATATCCGCAGCTTCCATGGCCACATCTGTCCCCGTACCGATAGCCATACCAATATCAGCTAGGGCAAGTGCTGGTGCATCATTGATTCCATCTCCAACCATAGCCACTTTCTTTCCAGCTGCTTGAAGTTTTTTCACTTCTTCCGCTTTCCCTTCAGGAAGTACTTCCGCAATGACCTGGTCAATGCCAACTTGGTTTCCGATGGCATGGGCAGTCCTTTGATTATCACCCGTTATCATGATGACCTGAATATCCATCTCTTTTAACCTTTTTATGGCTGTTTGAGAAGTGTCTTTTATGGTATCCGCCACAGCAATAAGACCTGCATATCCACCATCTATGCTAGCCAGCATCGCGGTTTTGCCTTGCCCCTCAAGGTCTTCCATGGCCGGTAGTGCTTTTGTAATATCCACGTTATTTTGCTTCATTAATTTCCGTGTACCCACCAGTAACACTTTTTGATCCACTACAGCTTTTACCCCGTAACCTGGAATAGCCTCGAACTCCTGAACCACTGCAAGTGATATTTTCCTTTCTTGAATTCCTTGAACAATTGATTGTGCAAGTGGGTGTTCAGATTGTTTTTCAGCGGCCCCGATAAGAGATAAAAAGTGTTGTTCACCCATTCCATTTTCGATGAGGACATCGGTTAACACTGGTGTACCATTAGTAACAGTTCCCGTTTTGTCTAAAATAACCGTATCAATATGGTGAGTAGTTTCCAGGTGTTCTCCACCTTTAAATAAAACACCGAACTCTGCGGCACGCCCTGACCCGGCCATGATTGATGTTGGGGTAGCCAAACCTAAAGCACACGGGCAAGCTATTACAAGCACCGCAATCATCGCTTCAAAGGCTGGTGTAAATTCACCAGGATTAACCCAGATCATCCATACAAGAAAAGTTAAAAGGGCGATTCCGACAACAATGGGTACGAAAACACCAGAAATTTTGTCAGCAAGTCTTTGAATTGGAGCTTTAGACCCTTGAGCGTCTTCTACCACCTTGATGATTTGCGAAAGAGCGGTATCTCTGCCGATTTTTGTGGCCTTCATTTTGAGAAAACCATTTTTATTCAGGGTTGAACCAATCACAGTATCTCCCATGCCTTTATCTACTGGAATGCTTTCTCCTGTTAACATGGATTCATCGACGGCAGAGTTCCCTTCGACTACCTCTCCATCCACCGGGATTTTTTCACCTGGCTTCACCAAAACTGTGTCTCCAACAATGACTTCTTCTAGAGGTATTTCGCGCTCTTCACCATTCCTCAGCACCAACGCTGTTTTGGCCTGAAGTCCCATCAATTTTTTAATGGCTTCTGATGAACGTCCTTTTGCTTTTGCTTCAAAGAGCTTCCCTAAAAGAATGAGGGTGATAAGGATGGCACTAGTTTCAAAATATAGTTGTGCCGTATGGTGGTGGACTCCAATTGAGATGATCGATTGATAGACACTATAAAAATAGGCAGCAGACGTTCCCATTGCAACTAATACATCCATATTCGCACTTTTGTTTTTCAAAGCCTTATATGCCCCTACATAGAATTGCTTACCAATGATGAATTGTACAGGCGTTGCGAACGCCATTTGCACCCATGGATTCATGAGGAAATCCGGCATATAAATAAACGAAGTAAAACTAAAATGACTTACCATCGCCCATAACAACGGGAATGACAAAATAACGGCGAAAATAAATTTTCTCTTTTGTTTTTGAATTTCTTTCTGGCGAAAATCCACCGATTCCTTGTTATCATCCTTGATGAACGCCCCGTAACCCAACTTTTCCACTCGTTGAATAATATCAATTGGGGAAGCTTCAGAAGGATCATATTCAACGGTCGCGTTTTCAAGTGCCAGGTTTACATTAGCCTTGGATACTCCATCCATCTTATTTAGTCCTTTTTCAATACGTGTTGCACAGGCAGCGCAGGTCATTCCCGTAATGGTAAACTCTTTTTTCTCTTTTACCACATCATAGCCAAGATCTTGAATTTTCTTTTCAAAGTCCTGTGGGCTTAACTTTTCTGCATCATAAGTAATGACTGATTTTTCAAGGGCCAAATTAACAGTGGCCTCTTCAACACCTTCCATTCTATTTAACCCTTTTTCAATTCGTGTTGAACAGGCAGCACAAGTCATTCCTGAAATTTGCATACTTGTTTCTTTTATATGGTTGCTCACTTTATCCCCGCCTCTTTATACCACCATGGGGTATAATATATTGTAAAAAAGAAGTGCTATAAAAGCACCCTTATTACTTATTCAACATCGTAGCCTTGATCATCAATGGTTTCTTTTATTTTTTCAAGTGATACTTTTTCATTATCAAACGCAACATCTACTTTTCCTGCGTCTAAATGTACTTTTACACTTTCTACACCCGAAAGCTTTCCTACATTCCCTTCAACTGCATTCACACAATGGCCACATGACATTCCAGTTACTTTCAATGTTACGTTTTCCACCCTAATCACTTCTCCTTTATTTTTTCATTAATTTTTGTATCGTTACTAGCACTTCGTCAATGACCTCGGTATCCCCATCATTCAGTCGGTCTACCACACAATTTCTTAAATGACCTTCTAATAAAATCTTTGCCACACTATTCATGGCACTTTGTGTCGCAGCTATCTGGGTAATAACATCATCACAATAAGTATCTTTTTCGATAAGACCCTTAATACCTCGAATTTGACCTTCGATACGATTTAAGCGAGTTGTTAAATTCTTTTTCACTACTTCAGAGTGATGACTTTTTCGGCCGTGGGAAGAGGTAATACAGCATTCGTCCTTTTCATCTTCAATGAACGCATCTTGCTCATTTATTTTTTTATCCATCTCTCATCCCTCCTTAACATTACAATACCATACCCCCCTATCCTATGTAAAGAGAGAAGTTTATGTGTCAATATTTCTTTATTCTTTGCTTTTTAAGGATATCTATTCCGTGGAAATCTTTTTAACAAAACCACACACAAACTACACAATGCGCAGCTAAACAAAGGATTTAAACTACCTGAGTCTACTAGTCATCCTGGATGCAAATAAAAACACTCACCTCCGGAGAAATGAGTGTTTTAAGATCCTACTACCTTACGCTGGCATAATCCCGATAAAGTTCAAAGGGTATTGATTACCAAACAAATAATCCAACAATCATAGCACTTAACAAGGAAACAGCCATCCCACTAAGCAACAACTTCCAAACATTCCTTCCGATGATGTGCGATTTTTCTTCATCGAGGATAGAATTGAACGTTCCATAAATCATCCCCACTGTACTGAAATTGGCGAATGAGGTGAGATACGTAACTGCCACTGCTACTGTATGCGGAGCCATGCCACTAATTTTATCTTTTAAATCGAGCAAGGCGACAAACTCATTAGTTGCAAGCTTGATTCCCATTAATTGAGCAACATATGTAGCGTCCTGCCCTGATAATCCAAGCAGGAAAGCAAATGGACTAAAGATTACAGAGAAGATTTTTTGAATCGTTAACCCATCCACAAAGAAACCAAATATACCGTTAATGCTGGCCGTTAACGCAACATAACCGATAACCATAGCCATTATGACAATGACCATCTTGACTCCAACCAACATACTGTTAGAAATTGTGGAAAAGAAATCTTTACGTTCCTCTTTAGTAGGAACATAAACGACATCTTCTTCTTTACTGACACTGACAGGGTTAAGCATGTTTGCAATCAGCAATGCATTTAAACAGTTTAAAGGAATGGCGACAAATACATATGTTGCAGGTACCATGGATAAATATGCTCCAATAATGGAACCACTGATACTACTCATACTCATGATTCCAAATGTCAGTAAACGCTGATCTTTTATTGAACTGAGTTGAAGGCGGAGAACGGCAAGTGCTTCGGTATTTCCAAGAAACATCATCTGGATGGAAAAGAAACTTTCAAGTTTTGGCAATCTAGAGACTTTTGAAATGAGCCATCCTACTTTATCGATAATCCATGTGAGTATACCGAAATACGATAATATATCAAAGAACGTTATAATGAAAATAATTGGCATTAAGGCACTGAAAAAGAAATCAACTTGCTCATTTGCCATAACAGACGGAAAGACAAAAGAAATCCCTTCATTTGCACATGAAATCAACCAAGTAAAGAAAGATGCAATTTGATTAATGACCCATGCCCCTATTTTAGTCGATAACATAAACCAAGTAATAAGTAACTCTAACACTAGCAAGGTAAGAATGGCTTTCCATTTAACATTTTTTTTATTAGGTGAACAAAGGTAAACGATGCCCATCACAACTAAAACACCTAGTATATTCAACAAAAAATACATGCTATCATCCCCTTTGATTTATCTTTTCCAATTTATTTAATATAAAAGCATTATTTAATATAAAAAGCCCTTATTTTTCACTCTTTCAGCCGCAGGACAGAAAGAATGAAAAATAAGGGCTTTTAAAAACAAAGTAGCTTGAGTCAAATAAGAACCTTTTATAAGCAGCAATATCAAACTTACTTAGGGAACGAGTGACTTTATACCTGTTAGACCTCTTTTATTTCATACTTCCCTGTAGTCCGGCATTTTTATGGCAGCCAGGTAGAAACTATCAGACCATACCCACTGATATTATACAAGGATATTAATTTAACGCATTTATAGGAATGAGTAACATTGTAAATTAATTTATTTGTAAATACAATACACCCTCTAATAATCGGAATTATTATATTAATATATTTTTTCAGATAATTAATGAAAGAAAACTTATTGTTCCATCAATTAGTTTCATTGTCTTTACAGTATGTTAACCATTACAACTTCTCTTTTACATTAATATCCATTACTTATTCTAAACAATAATATTAGTTGTTAACTACTTCCTAAGGAGCAAAGTCAGCAAGTATCTTATATTAGCTTTTCTATACATTCTCAACATTCACCAACATGATAATCCTCCCGATTCCCTAGATTGTTGAAATGGCTCCGCGAGAATGATCCGAATGTTTACAAAACTTTGCAAAATCATGATTTAGTGTAGAAAATGCCACCTTTGTCCTTCCAGCGGTAAAAAGTTGAATCTCTAGGATTTTTAATTGTTAACCTTCCTTTTAAACCTGTGGCACATTCCACAATACGACTCTTTTACCTATATTTCCTAATTCACTCAACTTAAAGACTATTATTCTAGAATTAAAAAATTGACTTATCTATATTACAAAACTAATATAGATAAGTCAGCTTTATGGAAGGTGGTTTAAGATGAACTATCAGGCACTTTTGCAAATGAATACCATTTTTATTAGTATCTTAATTGAATCCCTTCCCTTCATCCTATTAGGGGTCCTTATATCTGGAATAATCCAAATGTTTGTGTCAGAAGAAATGATCGCAAAGATTATACCGAAAAATCCAGTCTTGTCTGTCTTATACGCAATAGGTGCAGGAGTCTTATTTCTTGCATGTGAGTGTGGAATTGTCCCGATTACCCGCCGCTTAATTGCTAAGGGGGTTCCTCTTTCAGCGGCCATTGCCTTTATGCTTTCTGCTCCTATTCTTAATCCAATTGTTCTGTTTTCCACTTATATTGCGTTTGGGAATAGTTGGAGTATGGTTTTCTATCGTGGCGGAATTGCACTTTTGGTCGTCTTAATTATTGCATGCATTCTACCCTTTCAATTTAAAACAAATCAGCTGAAACATGAACATATCGGACATACAGATCACCATTCTCATACATTTAAAGACAAAGTAAAAGGAATGTTTAGACACTCGATTGAAGAGTTCTTTTCTGTTGGAAAATACTTAATTATTGGCGCACTTCTGGCAGCTGCCATTCAAACCTTTTTGAAAACTTCCCTATTGCTTGAAATTGGTCAAGGAAATCTATCTGGGAATGTAGTTATGATGGCTTTGTCTTATGTCATGTCCTTGTGTTCTCAAGCAGACGCCTTTGTTGCAAGTTCTTTTAGAAGTACCTTTTCGACCTCTTCTCTAGTTGCTTTTCTTGTATTTGGGGCCATGTTCGATATCAAAAATACGATAATGCTTTTAGGTACGTTCAAAACAAAATTTGTTTTATGCTTGATGGCCTATATATTTATTTCCGTACTTGGCTTAACTTTATTGTTTATTTCTTAAAGAGGGTGTTATATATGGTACGTTTATTTATATTACTTGGACTTACTTTTTTATTTATGCATTTACACGCCTCTGGGAATATATCGAAATATATTAATATGGAGTATTCTTATGTTTCACAGATCGCTATCTATATACTTGCTATTTTTACATTAATGGGATCCTATCTTTATTTAAAAGAAGGAGATCAAGAAGAGTGTGAAGAGTGTCATCGAGGACATGATCACTCTCATGAAAACAAGGTTTGGAAAAAAATCATTACTTACTCGCTATTTTTGATTCCTATTTTCACCGGCCTCTTTCTGCCTGTTGCCACAATGGATTCAAATATTGTAGAAAAAAAAGGATTTCATTTCCCTGTATACGATGACACAGATGAATATAGTCAGCACCAATTTCTGCAGCCTGATACGAGTCTTTATTATGGTAAGGATGACTATTTAACTATAATGGACAAGTCGCTCAAAAGCTTAGTTGAACAAAATAGCCTTCATTTAACCGATGAAAACTACCTTAACGATTTAGAAGCCATCTATTACTCTCCTGGAAAATTCACCGGTAAACAAATTACGTTAACCGGATTTTCGTACAATTCAGAAGATGTAGCCAAAAACCAAGTATTTTTGTTTCGTTTTGGGATCATTCACTGTGTCGCAGATTCTGGGGTATTCGGAATGTTAATCGAATTTCCGGAAGGGATGAATCCTAAAAATGATGAGTGGTATTCCGTGACAGGAGAATTAGAAACCATTTATTATCAGCCATTTAAAAAAACCATTCCGATACTCAAAGTATCATCATATAACAAAACCGTTGAACCTAATGACCCCTATGTATATAGATAATATTAGGAACTTAGCCATTAACAGGTAAGGATACGATATCCTTACCTTTCTTTGTTAAAATCCCTGTGTTTCCCCTTACATTTAATAGCTTTTCAAGAGGATAAAATTCCGGAATTTTCTTAAGGACTTGATCCAATGGTTGGGTCATTTTTTTAACGACTTTGTACTAATCAACAATGGTCTGTGCGCTAGGAAAAGCTGTCCGGATGCTATTTACTATAAGACAAAGAGAGCAATCTTAAGATTACTCTCTCTTTTGTTTATGAGTTTTTTATATTCTATTTGTAAACTGAGTTTGTATTTAACGCATTCATTTCAAAAAAAGATTGGCTCTTATTCCCTCTAATATATGTCTGCTTTGTAAATAATCCTGTTCCCGTTCTTGTTCAACCTTTATACGTTGCTCCAGTTTTTGAGCATATAGTGCATAACCGATCCCATGAGCCCGAAACATAGCTTTTTCCATTGCCGACGTGTACGTTAAATCGAGAAAATTAATGAAGAATCAACCCTTTCCATATTTAATATCGTATACAGCCTATCATTGAAAGAGAAAACATGCAAAGCTGCTCTGGACCTGTATTTACTGATATTCGGGCTTCTAAACGATTGGTCTTCATTCAGAGCATGTAAACGCCACATCCCTCCCTCTCCCTTTATTTTCCTTTTTTTATGTCATAAATATTAAAATACTTTTCTTCATCTTTTAATAAAAGTGACTGAATAAAATCTTAGAGTATGGTCTTCAAAATAACCAAAAATGTATTTTCCCTCTATATTTAATTGGGTACCAGTCTAAGAAGGTCAATCAGTAAAACGTGATAAACTTATATTCAAAGCACCATTTAGCCTATAAGTGAGAAAGTCTTTCAACATAGACAAATCAAGGTATATTTTCACTCCTTAATAAATGTCCAGAAGTATATGTATAAAAATCTGTTTATTTTAAATTGACTGTTTTTTTTGTTTGTACTATAGTTATGCCTTTAAGATATATATCTTTTTAGGCAATAAAGAAATCAATTTTGAAATAGAACTCCTACCGGTTCATGCAATTTATGAAAGAGATTTAAGTGATAAGTTAGGTGTAAGTAGAGCCCCTGTAAGCGAATCCCTATCTTGTTAGAAAGAGAAAAATGGATAATTTCAAAGCCACGAGTTGGTACGTTTATTAATGGACTTACAGAAGAAAATGTAATTGGGAATACGAATTATTTTTGGCCGCTTCTAACAAAAAAATATGTGGAAATATTACGGCAGAACTAATAAAAGTTTTAGGAGTGAATAATATGAATTATTTAGTATTTCAGATGGAATTAGGTGTTGGGAATCCAGAAAAAAATAGGGAAAACATTGAACGTTGGTTACAAGCTAACTACACTGATGATTTGGATGTTGTAGTACTTCCTGAAATGTGGTCAACGGGTTATGCATTAGAAGAATTGGAAGAAATATGCAAAGTGGATGGTAAGCAATCAATTGAATTTTTACAATCACTGGGTAAGAGGTTTAATGTAAACTTAGTAGGTGGCTCGATTGCCGTATTAGAAGGGAAAGATATCTTTAATCGAGCCATAATTGTAAATCGAATGGGTGAGATTGTTCACACATATGACAAGATGCACCTTGTTCCTATGTTAGATGAGCCCAAGTTTTTAACGGGCGGCCATAATCAAGTTAAAGTATTCGAACTTGAAGGAGTGAAGATGGGGATTATCATTTGTTACGATTTACGATTCCCTGAAATTATTCGTGACTTAGCATTACAAGGTATTCAAGTGTTACATATCGTAGCAGAATGGCCACTCGCAAGGGAAACACATTGGAACATATTACTTCGTGCGCGCGCAATTGAGAACCAAATGTATGTTGTTGCATCAAATGTGGTGGGGACAAAGTTAGGAGTGGAATTCGCAGGTTCCTCACAAATTGTAGATCCCTGGGGAGACGTTATTCAGAAATTAGATCAAGAAGTTGGTGAATTAAGGGCTACTTTAGATTTAGAGAAAGTACCGCAAATAAGAAAAGAAGTTCCTATATTCGATTCCAGAGTACCAGAGAAGTATAGAAAGTTATAAAGTAGAAGCTACTTTAGAGTTCAATCTTTGAAGTAGCTTTTTAGGTTTAATAATAGTTCTAAGCCACTTGTAACACCTAGAGTTTCATGGTAGTTCAATAGGCAAAAAATTTACATAAAAAAAACCCTTAGTTACTCTCATAGGGTTGGTTTGTATCTCTTTTTATTTGAGTTTCTAACCCAATATACATGAAATTAGGCTTATATACTTACCTTTTCTCTATCTGTAAGGTTAAGTAAACTCCCTTAAAACCTTTTTTATATTTTCTAATTTCTGGTGATTTAGTTTCAGCATTCCATGCCCTTCTTGAGTCTTTGGTTTGCCCAGTGAAACTGTATTATTTAAGAGTTCATTAAATTCTTCTACCTCTGTTAACTTACGACCAAGTTTTGTTTCAAATTTATTTATCAAAAGCGCAACAGCCCCAGACACATGTGGTACAGCCATGGATGTACCTGATAAGACGGCAAATTGGTTACCAGGAAAGGTTGATACAATTTTCTCCCCTGGGGCCACTAAATCCACTTCACCATTAGAATTACTAAATCTGGATATACGTTCACGCAGGTTAACTGAGCCTACTGCCACAACTTCCTGGTATGCAGCTGGATAACTGTACTCGTTTGTTTCGGCATTTCCATCGCCTTCATTACCCGCGGCACACACGACCATTATATTAGATTGAACGGCGTTTATAATCGACGAATGTAAGGCCGGGTCATCATCCGGTCCCCCTAATGACATAGAGATAACCCGTACTTTTTCACCATTAGGGCCTGTCCAATTGACAGCGTAATTAATAGCTGAAGTAATGCTTTCTGTTGTTCCTTCTCCTGATCCATTTAAAACCTTAAGTACCAGCAACTTCGCTTTAGGTGCTGCACCTACAACTCCAAAACCATTTTCTGCTGCTGCAATGGTTCCGCTGACATGAGTCCCATGTCCGTTATTATCGGCAAAGTTGAAAGGATCACCATAATAATCTTCCGTGAAATTATATCCTCCAATAATTTGACCAATTAAATCAGGGTGATCTGGTTGGCATCCTGAATCGATTACGGCTACTACTATGTTCTCACCCTTAAACCCTTCTCTCCAAATAGAGCGTGCACGAATCATTTTAATACCTCTTGGAACTTCCGAAGTGGTTTCTGTTATTCCTTCTACTTGGAAGGGTACTAATTGAATATTTGGCAATTCTAGCCTCTCCCTTCATATTGACCCTAAAACGGGCGGAAGCATCGCCTTTTTTTGTCATGACAAATAAGGGAAACCACACTTAAAACCCGTTTGGGAAAGCTGAATCCAATAACATTGATTTCAGCCTTTCTTTATCCTATGAATGGAGACAAGCTTTTGCTATAAACCTTAGTCTAATTTGATATTTTAGTTTACTTAGGCAAAGATTGTTTTATATATAGGAGAGAAAACCCACATTCAGTCAGAACCTTAGTAAAAATATTTATTACATAAACGACCTTATCGGAAAGGAAAAAAAGCTCCATCATCGGAGCTTTCAGACTGTAGACAAACTCGATAGTAATGGAGATTGTCTACAGTTTTTTGAGGGGTTGTAAAATTTGAACGTTACTTTCCACTCCAGGCACTCGCTTTCCGCGGGCGGTCCGGGAGCCTCCTCGGCGCCTTTGCGCCTGTGGGGTCTCCCTTTGACGCGCTTTTCCCGCAGGAGTCTCGCACCTTCCGTTCCAATCAACTTTGTTTTAACAATTAGATATAACCGCTTTTGCCTACAATCTTTTTGGTTTTAAAATAGGAGTATTAAAACTTGAGGTGATGACGATGCTTTCGAAACATAATTCTATTCAGCGAGATCAACTTGAAATGATTACTTTGTATCAACTGGTGCCAGCGAACCATTTGGTTCGTAAAATTGAGGCGGCCATTGATTTCTCTTTCATTTATGACTTGGTGAAAGATATGTATTCAACGGTCGGGCGCCCAAGTATTGATCCAGTTATTTTAGTTAAATTGACATTCATTCAATATACCTTCGGTATTTCGTTCAATGCGTAAAACAATTGAAGAGGTTGAAACGAATATGGCATACCGTTGGTTTTTAGGTTACGGTTTCCATGATAAAGTACCTCACTTCTCAACGCTCGGGAAAAATAATGAGCGTCGCTTTAAAGATACAGACCTGTTTGAACAGATTTTTTATCGTATCTTAATGACAGCTTTAGAAAGAAAGTTAATAAGTGCAGAGCACGTATTCGTTGATTCCACACATGTGAAAGCCAGTGCGAATATGCTAAAATCCGAAAAGAAAATCGTTCGTAAGGAAACACGAGCATATCAAGGACGCCTTCAAGAAGAAATAAATCAAGATCGTGAAAACAATGGAAAGAAGCCTTTTCCACAGGATAAATTTGATAAAGAAGAAACCAAAGAGATTAAAGAAAGTACAACTGATCCTGAGAATTGCTACTATGTAAAAGATGAACGAACAAGTACTCAACAACAATAAAGAGGGATATCGCGAGTACAAATCTCCCAAATACATTTGTAAGACATGTTCATTTTTATCACAGTGTACAGAAAGCAAAGACCATCAAAAAGTGGTGACGCGCCATATCTGGCAAGAAAATATCAAAAGGGGTTCGGAATTAAAACATTCCGAACCCCTTTTGTCGACAAACTGAAAGATCCCTGATCGGTAGCTTTTGCTCTTCCATTATAAAAACCATCATGATTACCTATATCATGCATAAATTCAAATATGGACAAGGTAAAGGGTGAATAATTGATGACTAAACGAACTCCTTTTAAAAGAACTATGATTTTTAACAATGCCGCATTCATTACAAAGATATTGGGACCCCAAACGGAATAGTAAACTTAGCATCTCCGGATCCTCTGCCGAAAAAGCAACTTATGAAACAAGTTTGTATATCTGATTTTGCTCCTGTTTTCTTGATAGGTACGTAATTATTCCCACTTATTTCTCTTTTTGTTTGTCTTCCCAAGGCTCAAATGAAAATGGAATTCCAATCATTTTAGCAGTCAATTCATCATAAGAAACTAAATCTTTTTTTGACAACTCCTTTAAAGAGCGTTTCCCCATCGCTCTTAATGCCATTTTCATTTCTTCTATACTTGCTGTAAAGAATTTCTCTGCTGCTTTTACTCCATCCTCTATCTTAAATTGATCCTTGAATTTACCTTGATTCCAAACAACTTGTGTAGGTGGTTCAAAGGGAAGAGCCTTCAATGCTTGATTATGTGAGACAGCAAATAATATGGCAGATCCTACATAAACAGCATCAGCACCGAGTGCAAGTACTTTTAAAAAGTGCCCGGGTACTAATAGCCCTCCTGAGACAATTAAACTAATTTGACCCTTCATTTTTCTCTTTTCTAAATGATTAACAGCACGGACAACTGCGTGCAATGTCGGTATTCCCATGTCATCGGATAAAATGGGTGGTGCACCGTGTGTGGCTGCTTGGCCGCCGTCAATCGTAATAAAATCAACACCGAGTTCAATTAAATGATCTATATCTTCTTCAATTTTTCCACCTGCCGCCATTTTTACACCAATGGGAACACCACCAGATATGCTCCGAAGTTCATTAACAAGTTTTTTAATATCTTTTAATGTTTGATTTTCAAAAAAATGTTCAAAAATGACTCCATCTTCATTTTCTTTAAGCCCCATCACTTCACGAGCCCGACCTGTTAAATTTTTGGGTGAGATTTTCCCACCCATTCCAACTAGTGCGCCTTGTCCAAACTTAATTTCAATCATATCGGCACGCTTAATAAGATCTTCTTCTTTTGACCATTCTGTTTTTGAAAACTGTAAAATATATTTTCCTGCTTTATCTAATTCTTCAGGTATTACTCCGCCTTCTCCGGAATTAATCGCGGTTCCTACATTTTTCGCTGCTTCCGCCAAAGAAAGCCTAGTTTGTTCACTAAGTGCGATACCATAGGCCATTGCTGTAATCATAAGTGGAATTTTTATTTTCATTGGTTTTTTTGCTTTTGGCCCAATAGTTACCTTAACATCAACGTCTTCTTCCCCATCAATAGGAAACGGTGTCGTTTGTGCAGGGATAAAGGTAATTGGATCTAAATGCGGCCATTTTTTTGAAGAGCCAAGTGGGCGATGCAGGACGTCCCCTGTTTCTGCACGCAAGCTATTTTCAAGCATATTTTGAACGCCCATATGCCTTAAGCCTGGCATCAACTCCATAATATTTTCTTGATAGCTGTCGGTTAAAATGATTTTCCCCATCTTCTTAACTATACGTTTCATAATCCAACGCCAACCAACTAGCATAAATAAAAATAGGACAAATATTATTGCAATCATCGCAAAAGATAAATAGGATAGAATGTTCGACATATTCACTTCTCCACTATCAAATTAATTAAAAGTTCAGCGTTGTTGTTATTTACTATAAAAGGTAAAATATGTTATTTTATTTAGATATCACTCACCACGTTATAGGGTGAAAGTCAATACAAGTGAGTAATTGAAAAATACTTGTAGTTATAAAAACAACACCAAATGATTTTCTAATTTTTTTCACACTTAACTAGTTGATTAAAAATAAAGGAGATACTTTTCATGAACTTACTAGATGACAACGCTCACCGTCCTTGGCCAATACCTTCAAAAAAATGGATTATGCGACAATCTTGGAGAAATCTCTTGTTTACCCATTGGCCTATACCAGCTGAAACCCTGAGGCCTCATATTCCTCCTCATTTAGAAATTGACACCTTTGATGGATATGCCTGGTTAGGAGTTATTCTCTTCGTTATGGAAGGAATTTATCCTCGCGGATTGTCTTTATCACTAACCCCTAAATTTTCAGAAATCAATGTAAGGACATATGTTCAATGTGATGGTAAACCCGGTATCTTTTTCATGTCTCTTGACGTCGAGGACTGGGCCTCCTATACAATAGCCAAGAAATGGTTTCGTTTGCCCTATTATTCTGCACAAATTTATTTTGAAAAAAAAGGACAAACCTTTCATTGTCAAAGTATCCGAAATGGAAAAACAAATACTTCAATTGGATTTAATGCAAAATACACTCCGATATCAGAAGTTATTTTCCCTAAAAAAGGAACTTTAGACCATTGGCTCACTGAACGGTATTGCTTGTATAGTACGGATAATGGAGTCAATATCTATTGCGGAGAAATACACCATCGTCCTTGGCCGTTACAAAAAGTAGAGGCAGAAATATATAGTAATACACTTTTTACTCCCTTTAATTTTGATCTTACTGAAATCAAACCAATTTTTCATTTTTCTGAAGGTGTTGATACACTTATATGGAATATTAAGAAAACACGGTTCTAGTTAAAAAGGTTCCTAAGGATTATTCATATCTTTCGAATTTGGGGATTAAGAAACTTCAATACACAAGATCCCCTCACAACTAATACTTACGTACCTAGCGAACCACTTTCTGGTAATCCTATTTCTTAATGAGTACTATGCAGATAATTAATTTAAAAAGAAAAGATTTTGGTTATATCAGACGACGAAATTTTAGATGGAGCATACTCTCATTTTCTGAAGTAATTTTTGGGAGCACAAGAGTTAAAATATATAAAATTTAATGAATCGCAATTATCCCCTCTTATGGTTATTAAATTTGGCAAGAGGAAAGTTTATTTAACGTAGTCGTATTAATCCACTTTTACATGCAAATAAAAAGAATCCATTTTATTTAATGAGCAGCTCTTAATGGCCGTTCCGATACTATCTTATAACGACTACAAAAATAATCCTTAGCGAGTAAGTAATTTTGAACCTCCCTGCAATATACATAAAAATTATTAAACATTATCTTGTAATACAAGGTATATAACTTTATAATAACCCTATACCTTGTATTACAAGATATAGAAAGAGGTGACATTCATTTGTCCACTACACAGATGATGAAAGGGATATTGGACGGGTGTTTATTGGCAATCATCAAAGATAAAGAAGTATATGGGTATGAGTTAGCTGAAAAATTAGAGGGATATGGATTTAATTCATTTAGCGAGGGGACCATTTACCCTTTACTGATGCGTATGCAAAAAGAAGAACTGGTAACATCAACATTAAAAAAATCAACTGCTGGTCCTAAAAGAAAATATTATTCACTTACACGAAAAGGAGAACAGGAATTAATAAACTTTATGGAACGATGGGATTATTTGCAGGGCAATGTCAATCGGGTTTTAAACCATGAAGCAAAAAAAAATTAGTTTTAATAATAAAAAAAGGGGATGAAGAATTGAAAAGTAATGCTGCAAACCTATCTACTAAAAGCAAATCTTTCTTAGAGGATCTTCGAGTATATTTATTTTCCAGCGGCAAGAATTCAGATGGCATTGAAAGTATTGTGGAAGAATTAGAGGTTCATCTTATGGAAGCAGAGAAAAAAGGGAAGTCAATCGACAACATTATTGGCCAATCACCTAAAGAATACATGGATCAGCTATCAAACGAGATGACTACTGATTACAAATCATGGTTTAAATATATCGTCATTATCATTTTTGGTGCTTTTTCTTTCACAATAATCAATGATTTATTCAAAGGAAACCTTTCCTATTCTCTACTGGAACTAATCGGTCATATAAGTATTGCTGCGATTTTTATATTGGGCATTTTTAGTGCGTTTAAGTATATTTCTGCAAACAGTATTTCAAGAGTAAAAGAATTTGCAATTTATTATGTACTTGGAATGCTTCCGCTTGGTCTGTTTATTGGCTTGATTTTCTTAAATAGAACAATTGAAACGCCTGTGATTCAATTTGGGACTACGGGGACGATTATTACAGCAATTATTACTTTTGTAATTCTTATGGCAATCTCGTGGTGGGCTAGATCATGGGTCATCATTATTATTTTAGCACTTTTATCATTACCGGATTATTTGCTAAGACAATTTGCACTTCATGAAGATACCCAATTAATAGTAGGTACACTTATTAGCTTTGGAGGCATTGCAGTATATCTTTTAATTTCGAGAAAAATGAGCACAACTTGATTAACAGTAGGTCCAATATTTAAGTGAAAAAAGGTATGAGGTGATTAACCTCTTACCTTTTCTCAGACTATAAAAGAATATGAGTCATCCGACTGAACGATATTTTCATCTGTTTTTACATTGTTCCATATAAATAGAATTACAAAAATAATTACGGCTGAACACCTTCTTTAGAGGCAAAAGCACCTCTATATCGTGCAGCAGGGTGACGCTCGCTGAGACGATTTACTCCAAAAAGCTTATGACGAAGTGTAGCTGGTTCACCGTGCTCAGCACGAGCTAAACCACGCTGGCGAAGAACAGGCATTACTTGATTGATAAACTCTTCATAAGAACCAGGAATGGTTGCATTTATTACATTGATTCCATCGACGCCTGCATCGCTCCACAGTTCAAGCTGGTCTGCAATTGTTTCAGGAGTCCCTACGATACGTGTCGTTTTACTACGCATTTGGACAATGTCTTTAACAACAGGCGTACGTCCTGGTGTGCTTTGCTTTAACCATTCGAATGTGCTTCTTACTCCCTCAGTTTCGATATTTTCAAGCGGTGTATCAAGCCCAACATTTCCTAGGTCAATCCCCATACCCCCTGCCATATGAGCGATCATCATATCGAAATCAACCTTATTATCTAGTTCGTATTCTTTACGCCGAGCGTCTTCCTCGGTCTCACCAACGACGAAAGACAACCCTTGATAAAAGTGAATATCATTACCATCCCGACCATTTTGAATAGCAATACGTCGAGTATCATTGATTAGCTTACGAGCATTTTCAGGATCAGGTGCTACAATAAAGACTGCCTCAGCATTACTGGCCGCAAAGTCTCGGCCTGCAGGTGATGATCCTGCTTGAAACAACACTGGCGTTCGCTGTGGTGATGGTGCAACAAGATGCGGACCTTCGACTTTATAGCGTTCACCAACATGGTTTATTTTATGAACTTTTGCTGGAGCTGCATGAATTCCACTCTCTCGATCTTGTAATAGCGCTCCCTCATCCCATGAACCTTCCCAAAGTTTATACAAAACATCTACATATTCCTCCGCCCATTTGTATCGCTCATCATGTGGGACAAGTTCATCGTAACCAAAGTTACGAAAAGCATTCTCCAACGAACTAGTAACCATATTCCAAGCTATACGCCCCTTAGAGATATGATCGAGCGTTGAAACTCGGCGAGCAAAATTAAAGGGAGGTTCCTGCAGAGGAGCTGCCGTAAAAGCTAACCCTAGATGTTTTGTATTCACTGCAAGAGCCGACATTAAAACTATTGGATCATTACTGGGTATTTGCAAACCGGATTCAACATGAAAATCCCAACCGCCACGGTGGTCACCGTACAAACCGATTACGTCTGCGAAAAAAATGGCATCAAAGCCACCCTCCTCAAGTCTCTTAGCCAAAGAAACCCAAAGGTCTACATCGTTAAAGTTCAACTGATGACCTTCTTCATCACGCCACATTCCGTGAGTGATGTGAGATGCAGTATTCATTACAAAAGCAGAAAATGAAAGGGGTTTAGTCATGTTATTTCGTCTCCATTCTTTGAAATAAATTCATTTTTTCAATTTTCACAAGCCTTAAAAAACACGTGTTTGGTTTTCATCAAAACACTCTCTCTAGTCATTAATTTGAAATAATGCTTTCTACATAACTACGAACCTTCTTTTCTGTTAGTTCTCCAGAAATGGTTTGAGTAATCTCACCATCTTCATTAATTAAATATGTAATAGGGAGATTATTAACCTTATATTGCTCAATAGCTTCCCCGGTCCGATCAAGTAAAATGGAAAAACTCAGTTTTTTTTCTGAGACAAATGGACTGACTATGATTCTTGGTTCTTGCGCATTTACAGCTAGAATTTCAATTCCCTTATCCTCATATTCCTGATGGACGTTATTCAAATATGGCATCTCCTTTTCACAAGGTGGGCAATAGGTTGCCCAAAAGTTAAGTATCACACCTTTTCCACGATAATCTGAAAGTTTCACTTCATTACCATTTAAATCTTGCAAAGTAAAATCAGGAGCAAGATTACTTTGATCTATAGTTACGGCTTCTTTTTTAATAATTAAATTCGTGTAAATTGTATAACCAAGTCCTAACACTAAAATCGCAGTCACTAAACTTTTTATAAAGAAATTCACTGGCTTTTTTTCTTTACTCATTAGAATGCCCTAGCTCCTCTCAATTACTTACCTGGAAAGATAGTTCCGGCATTTCATGCAAAGTTTTATAGCTAACATGTGCAATCACTTTTTTCTGTCCTTGATCAAAAAACTTTGTTTCTAACAAATACTTTCCATCTCCCTTATTTTTAGGAAAGACTGATCCAATTGATATTCCATTTTCAATAATTTCAAATTGAACATCAGCCTCTTTGCTAACATTTTCGGTCCCATATTTCACTTCTGCAGTAAATGCGACAGCTTCATTGATCTTAATTTTTTTAGGATTACTTTCCAATAATACTTTCAACGACTTCGGTTGCTCTAATTGTTGTTTATTACCTAAATTGGAACATCCTATTAACAAAAAAATTGATAGTATAAATATTATTGATTTCACAAAATAGCTCCTTCATCAAAAGTAAATTCTCTTCTATAATCTATTAAAATCAAAATTGCAGAGAGAACCTCATCATCATTCTTTTAACTAAATTACTTAGTCTTCTTCGTTTCCTATTAGTATTTTTTTCTCTTAATTGGCCTCATTTTTCAAGTTTGTCCAAAAAAGAATACGTTTTTTGATTTTTTCAAAAGTAAACATAACCAATAAGATAACGATACTATTAAAAATTAATCCAGCTAGAACATAATCATATTGAGTAAAATCAGTATAGAACTGGATAAAGTAGCCCATCCCTGATTTAGCTCCAAACATTTCTGCAGTCATTAATATTAGAAAAGATAAATTAAGTGCTGTTCCTGTACCACTTAATATAAATGGCGAACTTGCTGGAATGATTACCTTTAAAATCAAGTCTTTCTGCTGTAACCCGATTGTTTTTGCATTATCCCAAAAATGATTATCAACCAATAACACACCTTGAATCGTACCCAAAAAAATGGGCCAAAAAGCTGCAAGGAACAGAATAAAAATAGACGCTAATTCAAATGTTGGTAACAAAGCAATAGCATATGGAATAAATAATGTTAACGGCAGTGGACTAAAAGCATTGAAAAAGGGTGTTAAGATTTTCCTTGATTTTTGATGAAGACCAAAGAACAGTCCCCCGACAATTCCTAGTAGTAGAGCTAACACAAAACTTGGGACTAATAATTTCATAGAACTTACAAACCCTTGAAATAGTTCAATTAATGCTTTAAAGAATGCCATAACAACTATTTCTGGAGATGGGAAAATAATTGGGCTTAACCAACCCGTGAAATTAGTAATATAAAACCATATGGCGAGTAAAACAATTGTAATTATCGTTGTATATATATAGATAGAAAAAAACTTTTTCATCATATTCTCCTTATCATTTTAAGTCTAAGTTTTGCTCATTATATCTTTGTAATACTTGTTTATAATATTCATCATTTGGATTCCCTTTAATCAGCTCATCTAATGCTTCTTCATACATAGAAAGATCGAAGTGATTTTCAAGATTAATAGTTTCTACGTCTGAAATATACCCAATATCTTGCATTTTTTTCCATGTATTAATAACTTCCCTTTTGTTTGGGTCTGCAGAATTGATTAAATGTTTCTCATTAACTATTTCGTTCACTCTTTCTTCCGGTAATTGTTTAAAAGTAGGTTTCGAGGCTTCCAAATTTTTCTTTGGATTTTCTAATTTCACACGTTCTGCTTTTATTAACCCTTTCATAAATTTCTTATAAGCAACTGCCTTATCACCAGTTATATTGCCTCTTACGGTAACTCGGCAGCAAAGATTATTTGGACTTAGATCATTACTCCAAAAAATAGGTGTTAATCCTAATGCCTCTGTTTTTGTCATATGCCCTGTATTGGAAAGTCCAACATCTACTTTTCCAGAATTAACAGCTTCAAGTACATCTGCCACACTTTTTACTTCTACAAATTCAACATCTTTATGAATATCAATTCCAGCATCATCTAGCGCTGACTTAAAGACAACATCAAGTGTCCCTAAACGAATAGTCGCAATTTTCTTTCCCTTGAAATCTTCTAATGTTTTATATTGACTTGCATTTTCTTTTTTTGTGACAACCGGCTGTCCACCTTCCATATGACCTCCAACAAATTTAAAATCTGCACCTTGGGCAATATAGTTTAAAGGTGTTGCTGTACCAAATGTTAATGCAATATCTATTTTGTCGGCTTGTAAAGCGTCCAATCCCCCACTTGTAAAGGAAACCATTTCCACCTCTAAATTTTCATCCTCAAAAAACCCTTCAGCTCTAGCAATATCTGCTAGAGGTGCTCCATATAATTGACCATATCCAACCTTTAATTTATATGTTTTCTCTTGCGTAGATGCTTTTTCTTCATCTCCATTACAAGCTACTAACGTTAAAACAAAGAACATCACAATACTTAAAATCGACTTTCTTTTTCTCACACAACCATCCTCCTAATCATTTTTACTATTATTTAAATTCCTTCTCCTACTGAACGAATTTCATGACCTTGTTCTAATTTTTCAAATATTCCTTTGTTCATAATGTCTAAAATATAATTTCTTAATTCAATAAACTCTAAACTCTCTATTAACTTTTTACGATTTCTTGGCTTAGGAAAAGGTACATTAATAGTCTCAGCAAGACTTCCAGGTGATCCAGGTGAAAATATCACAATTCGATCCGCTAAAATAATTGCCTCTTCAGCATCATGTGTAACAAATGCGATAGTACGCTGCTGTTCATAATTTACTTGGAGAATCAGATCTTGTAGCTGAATTCTTGTTACTGGATCTAAGGCACCAAAAGGCTCATCCATGAACATTAAATCTGATCCTAAAGAAAGTGCCCTCGCAATTGCTGCACGCTGCCTCATCCCACCTGACATTTCTCCTGGATATTTCTTAAACGCATGACCCAACTGGACTAATAGAAGATAACTTTGGGCTAAGTGCTCCAATTCCTTTTTTGTTTTTGATTTTTTTAATCTCTGCTTTAGAGCAAGAATTATATTTTCTTCTGCCGTTAGCCAAGGGAACAAAGAATAATCCTGAAATACAACTGCACTATCTGGTAGGGATTTTGCTATTGAATGTCCGTTGACAAGTATTTCACCCTTCTTTGGTTGAGCTAACCCTGTTAATAAGCGAAGAAGAGTACTTTTTCCGGAACCGCTAGGGCCCATAAAGACGACAAATTCCCCTTCTTTAATCGTTAGATCTATATTTTTCAGAATTTCTACACCGTCATAATCAAAAGTAATTGACTTAGCTTCAATTTTATTTCGTACATTGACCATTTCTTCATTCACTGTATAAACTCGATCAAGGACTTTTGCCATTATCGATCCTCCAATTCTTTAGATAATTATTACAAATCAAATGTTGGTCAACTGGCCATTGATAAATGGTTTTATGGTGGTATAAAGCTTTCATCCGCCAAACCATTTGCATATTTTGAGAAGAAAATAAACAAAAACCAGAGACGAATTCCGTATTTAGAAACTGTCTCTGGTTATCCAGTAAACAAAATATTAAATTCCAATAAATTTAGTAGTTGTAAAAGACATCAAGAAATAAATCTATCAATATAGCGGATTTTTCCATTATTAGAATACTTATTCTTTCTACCAAATTTTTTAATTTATTTTCCATCTCCCCACAGCTCAAGTGGTAAATTAACTAACTCCTTACCTATTTGTTCGCGAGCCAAATTGTTTGAAGGAGCCATAGGGATTCCTCCTCTAGCATCGCGGTAAATTCGTTCAAAAACCCCCTCTATGTATCCAAAACCACCTGCTACATCCATTGCAACCCGAGCTGCAGAATCTGCTAATTCTGTAGATTGAACTTTAAGTTCTGTTACCTCAGTATTAAGTTGAGTTAAAGGTTGGTTGGTCTCAAGTAACTCATCATAATGTCTAGCTAAATCAAGTTGCCAAGCTCTTAGACCTGTAATTTGAATTTTTATCTCAGCCAATTTTTGACGAATTACTTGATAATCCGATAGGCTTTTGTTGAAACCTTTATGAATCGTTTTTGTTACATGTGCTACCGCTTCATCTAGAGCACCTTGCGCCACACCTAGCCATACTGCGCTTAAACCGAGGACCGTACCGGTGCCATTCAATATATCTCTGCTAGCTGCGTTCAATAAATCACGATGACTTACTTTCACATTTTTAAACGAAAGTGGTCCACTATGATTTCCGCGTACACCTAATGCTTTCCAAGGTTTAGCTTTTATCCCTTCATCATGACCATTCACAATAAAAAAACTATGATCACTCGGATCGTCACTATTTGCGGTACGGGTTTGAACGACATAAAAATCCGCTTGTCCTCCACTTGTAGTAAATGACTTCTCAGCATTTAGAATAAAATCTTCACCGTCTCGTTCTGCCTGACTTAAGTTATACCAAACATGCCCCCCTGTAGCTTTTTCACTTACTGAAAAAGTACCGATAGCCCCTTCACGAATGGGCAATAACCACCGCTCTTTTTGATTATCATTACCAAAAATATTAATTACTTGGGCTGCACCAACATGCATCGCATATACAAGAGCTGTAGACGCATCTACCCTGCCAATTTCTTCTGCCACAACGGACAATCCTACATAACCTAGGTTTAAGCCCCCCCATCTCTCAGGAATCGTTACCGAAGTCCACCCTTCTTTTGCCAGGGCTTGTAAATTCCCTCGTGGAAACATGCCTTCTCTATCAATTATGTCTGCATTTGGTTTAATTACTTTTTCAACAATCGGTCTAATCTTTTCTCTAATTTCCTGGATGTACCCTCTTGAATATATATTTTTTTCTAATGCTGCATTGCTCATTTTTATATCCTCCAACTTTTTGTTTATAGATAGAAATCTCACAATTATAGACTTTTCTATATCAAACTCTATATGCTAATGAATACAGGGAGAAAAATATTAGTAGATCGCTTAATGTCCTTAGCAACCCATCTACTTAAAAGTAAATTTGCTTCAGCGGAAGCTTAGTACCGTTCACAACGTAATTACCGATAGCACGTGCTTTGTAGACAGTTGGATTATGAGAAGCTATGGTACGGATATTACGCCAGTGACGGTCGAGATTCGCTGACTTTCTCGTTGCAGATGCTCCTCCGACTTCAAAAAGTAGCGTGGAAGCTTGCAATGCAAGATCGTCCACAATAACCTTCGCCTGAGCCGCTCGAAGTGAAGCATCATGACTTAAATCATAGTCAATCACGCCGTCGACCGCTGAATTCACAGCAATGTCCAGTGCATCTACAGCAGCGAGAACAATCGCTTCTGAGGCGAACGCACTACTTGAGAGCTGTCCAACAACCTGTTGTAGTTGCGGGTCAGCAGATGCAGTGTCTGCAGCAGCAAAACTAAATGTTCGAGTTCGTTTATGAACCAAAGCGGATGCGTCTGTCACTACATTACGCAATATGCCTGAAATAACCGCATGGAGATAAAGCTGTAAATATGAATTGAAAGGCGTCCTGTCATCACTGATTACAGTCACTTCACCTTTATTGACAAAAACATTGTTTAAATGTGTCGTGCCACTTCCAGTCAATCTTTGTCCGATTCCATCCCAATCGTCTTTTATTATGACACCTTCACGATCAGTTGGGATGATCACTGAAACTGGTATTCCATCTAAGGTAGATGCCGTAACAAATACCCAGTCAGCATACAAGGTACCTGTACTAAAGTACTTCGTGCCGTTCAATCGGTAACCCTCACCTTCAGGGGATAAAGTGGTTTCAAAGGCCAAATGCCCCACATTTTTCGATGAAAGCTCAGTAAAAGCATTGCCAATGATTGCTCCATCTGCTATTCTTTGTAACCACGTGTCACGTTGTTCACTTGCAGGATTTCGAAGTAATTCATCCACGTTGGAAAAATGAGAACGAAGGCTATGCGCGATATCTGGATCGGCTTCAGCTAATCGAATGATGACATAGAAAAGTTCACGAATACTAGCACCGCCACCCCCTAGTTCAACCGGTAAACGAAGAGCACCAAGTCGGGTTCGTCGGATTAAATCGATTGCATAATAAGGGCGAGCTTCGCTACCAGAATTCCGACGATTCTCGGCATCTATTGCAATATCAGTAATCAATTGATCTAATTCAGCAGAGCCAACTTTTACTGGTTCAGTAAAAGTTAGTGAAGTTAAACGATCTTTGTTAACACCAAAATTTAATTGTTTTTGATTAGACATTTTATAAATAACTCCTTTAGCATTTTAAATATAACTATTCATATCATATTAGTCGTATTTATTTATAAAAAAATTATTAAATAGTATTATGCTTGCTCATATTACTGTGTAGTTCCTTTCAGGACAAAAGCATCAATAACATGCAGTAGGATGACGTTCATCATTTTGTTTAATCAAATACTTTTTATGTAGTAAATCATTTTGAGCTCTCTTGAAGACCAATTTTTCTATATTGATTCCCTACGTGGTTTTCTGGTAAACGGGCTTTTTTCCCAAATAGCTTTTCTCTGAAAGTCCCCTCTTCATATTCCATTTTTACTAATCCTCGACGTTGAAGTTCTGGTATGACAAGTTCAACAAAATCTATAAAAGTTCCTGGTGTTATCGCATATGCTAGATTAAATCCATCGATGTCTGTATCCTCAATCCATTCCTCAAGCGTATCAGCAATTTGCTCTGGCGTTCCGATTGCCACAGGACCCATTCCACCAATACCAGCAAAATTCGCTAACTCACGTACTGTCCATTTTTTATTTGTTCTTGCTTTTGTCAAACTTTCAAGCATTGATTTAATTGCATTTGTTTCAATATACTCAATTTCCTGATCAGGATCATATTCAGAGAAATCTACTCCTGACCAACCACTTAGTAAGGAAAGGGCACCTTCATAACTTATATATTTCGATAACTCTTCATACTTTGCCCATGCCTCTTCTTCAGTTCGTCCCACAATTGGTGTTAGTAATGCGAATACTTTCACACTTTTTGGATCTCTTCCCTGCAAATTAGCTTGTGCTCTAACATCTTTAACATATAATGATATCGCTTCTTTTCCAGGACCAGAAATAAATGTGCATTCTGCATGTTTGCCTGCAAATTGACGACCACTTGCAGATCCACCAGCTTGATACAAAACAGGGGTTCTTTGTGGTGAAGGCTCACACAAATGAATGCCTGGTACATCAAAATATTTACCATGATGGTTGATTTCGTGAACTTTTGTTGGATCAGTATAAATTCGTTTCTCTTTATCTTTCACAACTGCATCGTCTTCCCAGCTACCTTCCCACAATTTATAGCAAACTTCTAAATATTCATCGGCTATATTGTATCTTTCTGCATGTTGAAATCTATTACCGATATCAATATTTTTCGTTCCACTTTCTAAATAGGAAGTAACAATATTCCAAGCAATTCTACCGTTTGTTAAATGATCCAATGTAGACATTCTTCGCGCAAACGTATATGGGTGTTCAAACGTTGTCGAGCATGTGATTCCAAAACCTAAATGTTTAGTTGCGTTAGCCATCGCTGAAACGAGCAGAATTGGATCATTTACCGGTACTTGTGTTGCTTCACGGACTGTAGTTTTTTTATCTCTACCATACACATCATAGATCCCGATTACATCCGCAATAAACAAACCATCGAACCGTCCTTTTTCCAATGTTTGCGCTAACTCCACCCAATATTCAATTTCATTATAGCGATGGGATTGATCTTCAGGATGTACCCACAAACCCGGTGATTGATGACCAACACAATTCATATCAAATGCATTTAATAAGATTCTTTTTTTGTTCATTTTATTTGTCTCCTTTTCTGTCCTTTTGAAAACTGTTAGTGCCATAAAAATTTGAGAGCATCCGGTTATAAAAAAACAAAAAACCAGAGACATCTTCTACAAAATCAGAAATTGTCTCCGGTTGACCGGCAAACCTTATATAACTATTCCTATGTTATTACTTTGTTTTATATTAGCGGGCATACTTCATATTGTCAATACACCTTATGCACTTTTCTTCATTTTTTGCTGCACATTTTAATAGGTGCTTTTTCCTTAAACCTCACAATAAAAAATAAAAGATTATCTAATAGACTATCATTCTTACGAAATAGATAGCAATTATGTTTTTATCACCTTAACTGGACCAAATCGTGGTAAACCAATGACTGATGGTTCTGTACGTTCTTTAATTAAACGGATGAAGAAAAAAACAGGAATAGATTTTGCCCCTCATATACTTCGGCATACATATGTCACAGAGTTACATGAAGCAGGAGTAGACATAAAGGTTATTAGGACATACCCACGTTCAAACAACCATACAGACTTATATCCATGCATCCGATGAAACCATACGTGGAAGCTAGGAACAGGCTCAATCAAATAAAAAGATGGGGAGAAGAGATAAATAATGATACAGAGCAAATTGGAAATTAAACCCCTTCCCCACCATTTGGAACAGATAAATGAACCATTACTTTGATATTGGGCAAATGATGTGTGGAATGTACAGGAATGCCCCTTCTTAGATAAACGGAATAGAAATCTGTTTTTTTTTGTGTAATATGACGATTGCCAAAAGATAAATTGGAAGTCTTTTGTATTCAACAATCGGGCCAGATTCTGGAGTAAGGAATAAAGCTATTTTCTTATAATGAGGTTAATTATCAGGAATATAATGGTAAAGTTAGTTATGGTTTTTAGAGTGTTAATCAATTTTAAATATGAACTAGCTTTAAGGAGGGTAAAATGGAAACGAAAATAAATATCAATAATTCAACACATTTTTCCTGGCTGTCACGCTGGCCTCAGTGGACTGGGTATGCTGCTGCTCTATGGTCCCTTATATACGGGTTACTCGGGGCGTACTGGTTATTAAGAGGAAACGGATTTCCTTACGGTAAAAACGATCCAAGGGCAGAAATGTTGGGATCATTTTTATCCAATTTTAATGTTAATGTCGGGGGTCCAGTCATTGCCATAGCTGGATTGGTTGGAACGGTAGTAGCTCTAGCGATGGTAATGACATGGGGGAGTCGTTTTCCGCGTACAATATTACTCTCCTTTTCGTGGATAATGAGTGTGACACTTATATTTGTAGTTCCAGATTCTAGAATTGTACAGAATTTTGCTTATTTGTTTCTACTTCACTTTGATCTGCTGGACTGGAAAGTTTTTAATCAAGTTTTTTGTATAGTTGGTGGGTTCATTTGGGGAGCTACTGCAATAGCATACTTTCGTCTTACACAAGATGCTTGCGGTAATTGCGGCAGAAATGACGCTAACGAAGTATCATTAGTGAAAGGAGCAGAATGGGGAAAGTGTTTTACCTATATAGCCGTCGTTATGGCGGTGCCATACGGTATTGTCCGATGGGCGTGGGCCTTAGGTATTCCTCTGGGGACAACCAACTTATCAATGGTTGGGAATGAAGACATTGTATTAGTTGAAACTATACTGGGTGGATTATGTATTGGCGGTGGAATTCTGACCCTTGGACTTATTCAGAGATGGGGAGTGATTTTTCCAAGGTGGTGTTTATTTCTAGCAGGTAAACCAATTCCAATCTGGTTTGTTGTGGTACCTGCTACATTGATGTCGGCTATTATCACGATAACGGGCATAAAGCTCAGTCCACAAATCATATATATGATAGTTAATGGTTCAATTACTCATGAAAATTGGGGACAATTTGTTCCTTTTTTATTCTGGTTACCATGGGGAATATCCCTAGGGATAGCAATTCTAGCTTATTATTTAAAGAGACGAGGACGATGCAAGCATTGTGGTAAACTTTAGCTCATCATTTTAATGGTCACATAAATAAACCAAGAGTAAGAATTTAGGTTACTAATAGACTATTTACATGAGATTTTTTAATTTCCTTCACTTTGCTATTGGTTGATATTCAATTATAGGGCGCTTTTCTGAATTGTGCCTTTTCTTTATGTATAGGGAAATAAGAGGAGGTAATCGCTATGTCTTATGCGTCATATAAAATTCGTATTTTTGCCTTCTTATTAGATTATCTTGTTATAGTTATATACGGTATCTTTGTTGTAGGTACCATATCCTTCATACTTCGATCATATATTAGCCCTTTATTTTCAAGTTCCACCGTAACAGCTGAACTTACAGGTTTTTTTATGATGACGCTTCCGGTTTCACTTTACTTTGTTTTGTGTGAGTGTTCTAAATGGCAAGGAACATTAGGAAAGAGAAAAATGGGCATCCGTGTTATTGACAGTGCCGGCAAGCGTATTGGAATAGGTCGCTCAGTTTTCCGAACTGTTACCAAGTTTCTTCCTTGGGAGGTTGCACATTTTGGTGTATGGCACTTAATGCTTCCATCTGCCTTTTCTGAGGTTACCGTTTATATAATCTTAAGTGCGGCCAATCTTGCAATAATAATATATCTAATTATTCCTCTTACTAATAAAAAGGGGAAAAATGTTTATGACTGGTTAGCGGGTACTGAAGTAGTTCACTGATAGCATTTATATTATAGTCACTCTTCAATAAAAGGGCGCGATTATGGAAAATGATGGCTAACGACTTTGAATCGTTAGTCATTTTTAAATCATTCTTTAAATACATGTCTATAATGAAAGAACACACTTAAATACTAACTTTTTTATAAAAAGGTATTGATAACCGGCTGTATCTGTATAATGCTCTTCAATTACTAAATCTGATTCATGGTGTAATAAGCCATCAATAACATGTACTGCATCTCTTGCATTGGTATTAATAACCTTGGTATAAAAGCTTGAAAATTGATCACTTGTAAACCGATATAAAGTGGCACCTTTACCTGATCCATAATGAGGATTAGCATAAGCATGTAAAGATGATACTCCTACTTGTACCCGCATTCCATCTGATGAAGATGTTTTTCCATCACCCCAATTAGAAGCTAAAGCTAGTTTCGACTATCATTTGAATATGAGCCATCAACAGCAGCTTTGCATTTAATAAAGAAAGAATTTAGCTGGTAAAAAATAAATATAGTTTTTCCTAGTAAGACTCCTTATTTATTCTTTGTATACTATCGAATGCTTCTCCACATTAACTCCATATAACACGGTTATAATGATACAAGAGGTGATACCATGAGGAACTATCATATTCTTGTAGTAGAGGATGATCAAGAGATTCAGGAATTAATTAAACAATTTTTAATGACACAACACTATACTGTTGAAGTAGCATCAGATGGATTAGAGGGAATGAAACAATATAATAAGCAATCCTTTGATTTAATTCTTTTGGATGTGATGATGCCAAACCTTAACGGATTTGAAGTTGCCAAAATGATTCGAAACCAGTCAAATGTACCAATTATTATTCTAACCGCTTTAGAAGAAGAACAAGATCAAATGAAAGGTTTTGATCTTGGAATCGATGATTATATAACTAAACCTTTTTCTTTTCATGTTTTGATTAGACGAGTCGAAGCAGTACTAAGAAGAAGCTATGATCAAAGTACAACTAATCATTTAATATTTAAAGAAATTCATGTTGATTGTGATGCATATAAAGTATATGTAAATAAGGTTGAAATACCATTAACAACAAAAGAATTCGAAATGCTGCAACTACTACTTCAAAATGAGAAAAAAGTACTCACAAGAGAAAGCATCGTAGAAAAGATTTGGGGATACGAGTATTACGGAGAAACACGAATTATCGATACACATATTAAAAACATACGAAAAAAGTTAGATATGCCTTACATTAAAACAGTAAAGGGTATTGGTTACAAAATCGATGAATAAGATCTTAAAAACCATGAAGATGAAGCGAATTACCTATAAACTCTTTTTGATTACATCCCTTATTTTGTTAGCATTTGCAGTCCTGATCTATTTAACCTTATACTTCTTTCTCCCTACATTTTATGAGCAGTATAAAACCAAGCAGCTTCAGACAGGAATAGAAGAAATAATTGATAAATCTAAGGATCTCTCATTTCAAAATGCCCTACCACTTTTTGATGAATATGCCCAAAAAAATAACGCAATGATCTATCTTCAAAATGATGAAGGAACTATTATTTATTCTCCCTTTTTATCTTTTATTCGTGGAAATACCCAAGCATCATCCAATGTAAAAATCGAAACCGCAAAGCCAATAGGAATATCCAATTCATATGATGTTACCATGCCAATTCAATTCCAAGATGGTAACTTAACGCTAGTAGTGTCCGCAACATTTCAACCTATTAATGAAGCTTCACAGGTCTTGGTACTTTTCCTTCCTTATATCAGTATCATTGTAGTTGTGATTGGTGTTGGAAGTGCTTATTTATATTCGAGGTTTATTACAAGACCACTCATTTATATTAATAGAGGGGCACAAAAGATGGCGAACTTGGATTTTTCCGAAAAAATTGAGGTTCGTTCCAATGATGAATTAGGGGAATTATCCAATAGTTTAAATGATATGTCACTTAATTTACAACAAACTATGCTTGATTTACAGAAAGCGAATCAGCAATTAAAAAGCGACATTGAAAAAGAAAGAGAAATAGAAAAAAAACGCAGGGAATTTTTTTCAATTGTAGCACATGAATTAAAGACTCCTCTCACTATTATGAGAGGATATGTAGAAGGGATGATATATAATATTGGCCCTTATCAAAATCGCGACCAATACTTAAATAAAAATCATCAAATTATTGAAGGTATGGAACAACTGGTTCGCGAGATTTTAAGCCTTTCAAAATTAGAACAACATACCTTCAAATTACAATTAGAAGAAGTAAATCTGTCAGAATTACTTGATTCAATCACAACAACTCTCGGCTTTTTTGCTTCTCAAAAAGACATTCAAATAATAAAACAGTTTGGTACTCACCTTTCTGTTTATACAGATCGTGCCCTTTTAGAAAAAGCCTGTAAAAATATTATTCATAATGCGATTATGTATTCACCGCATGACGAGAAAGTATATATAAAGCTAACTCAGGAATCAAAACAAAACCACATCCAATTTCAAGTCATCAATACTGGGGTAAACATTAAAGAGGAGGATATACAGCATATTTTCAAACCATTTTATCGAATAGAAAAATCAAGAAATCGAAATACTGGGGGAAGCGGCTTAGGCTTATATATAGTAAAACAAATTTTCGAAACCCTTTATATCACGTATTCTATGAATAATTCTGAACAAGGTATACATTTTACAGTTACCATTCCATTATCCATAAAGTAAACAACAAAAGAGTCTCATCCCATTTCTATAAATGAAATGAGATGAGACTTTTATTTACTTTTCAATAATTTTTTCATAATCATAAACACTCCAAACTAAACATTAGTGATGTTATGTCTAGTTATGGCATACCATCATTTATATTTAACTCTTATTTTTGAAGTGAATCCCCAATTGTTCATTTACTCAGAAAGGAACTAAAAAGAGAAAGAGACTATTTATAAAAATTAAAACGATAAAGGATTAAGCAAAAAGATTCTATATTAAAACATATAGAATCTTCCAGGCTGTAGACAAACTCGAAGAAAAGCGAGTTTGCCTGCAGTTTTTTATTTTAAAAAAAGTTTCAGTTGATTTCAGAAATCCGCTCCCTTTCCGCCGACTGTCTGCCAAGCCTCCTCGCCGCAAGCGTCTGTGGTGGTCGCGGCTAGCCAGTTATTCGGCAGGAGTGTCGCAAATTTCTTCAATCCAGTGAGTTTTCATCCCATATAAAACATAAAAAAATTATGTAATAAAACCAAGTCTTGTTTTTATAATCATGGTTCGGGGTGAGACTAATCCGAACCTCCTTTTGTCGACAAACTCAAAGATTCTATATTCAAAAATATAGAATCTTCAAGCATGTATTATTTATTAATTATACTCATTCATTGGAGACTTCATTAATTTACCTTTTGGATCTTTCCTTCATGGGCCCGCCTTACCCCATTTTCGGTCTTCGTCAGACCCCTCCTCTTGATCAGAAGGGGGCATTTGACTTAGGTCCATTTCATTTTGATTAGAAGTGAACCTAACCCCTGGATTCTCCTCTAAATCTTGAAAAATATCCGTTTCTTTTTGATTTAATTCTATATTTTCCACTAAATCCAACACTTGTGTAAATGAACCAAATAAAACTATGGGACAATAAAGTAATGGAAGTTGCAATTTTTAATCCACATCTTTCTCATTCCTTTTTCATGGAGTTGAAACATTTTCTTTCTACATTTTCACTAATTAAATATTACACTGTTTAGTTATATTTCATATTTTATCTAACAGTGTTACCGAAACGAGAAGTGTTTCTATTATTCATTTGCCTTACAACTCTTTGATTACTAACTTTCTTTTTTCGAGATACACCGCTTTATCCGATTGCTTAGCCACCTCTTGCGAATGAGTGACGACAATGATACATTTATTTTCTTTATGAGCAAGTTCTTTAAATAACTCGATAATTTCCCTGGAAGTTTCTTGATCTAGGTTCCCAGTTGGTTCATCAGCAATTAATAAATCTACATTACAAGATAATGCACGAGCAATCGCCACCCGCTGCTGTTGACCACCGCTAAGCTGTAATACCTTTCTTTTTGCTTCTACTTCTGTCAGCCCTACCTTTTCTAATAACTCAAGTGCTCTTGCTTTTTTGTCTTTCACATCGACTCGTGTAATCTCCATGGCAGTGACTACATTTTGAAGGGCCGTCATATACGTAATCAGATTATATGATTGAAAGATAATCGAGACATGTTGGTTTCGATAGGAATCCAGACCGATCTCCTGTAAATCTTTTCCTTTGTATACGACATTCCCACTACTTGGGATATCTAACCCACTTGCTAAACTAAGGGTCGTTGTTTTTCCTGATCCCGATGGTCCTAAAATGGTATAAAAGTGTCCGGATAGAAACGCAAAGTTTACATTATCTAATATCGTGATTTTTTTATTATTGCTTTGATAATGGTAATTCAAATCTTTAAACTGTAAAATCGTGTCCATGTGTGTTCCTCCTATTCATCTTTTAATAATATTTCTTTTGGTTTCAATCGAAGAATCGATAATGCTGGAATAATGGTTGATAAGATCACGATTAATAGGCCTAATCCCCCTAATTTCAGCACATCTTGGGATGTTACACTTACATCAATAGTATCAATAGGATCCACATCTTGACCTAGGTCACTACCCATACCCGCGCTTGTAACCGCAAACCCTGCTCGTTGTCCAGGATTATTTTCTTGCTCTTCAGAAGCCGTAATTTCTTTCTGTAATAAACTGTCTCCCATTTTTTGAGACACTGTCCCACCTGTAAATATGGAGAGGCTAAAGGCTAAAACAGCAATACATAATACTTCTACTAAAAGTTGTCCTATTAATTTCCCTTTTTTCTCGCCAATCGACAGTAAAATCCCTAATTCCTTCCGTCGTTCTTTTATGGTCAACATAATGATAAGACCTAAGATAATGGACCCTGTAATGGAAACCAGGTAGATGATCCATTTTGAAGTGGCTGCCATGTTCTCAATAGGGCCTACCATTTTCTTATATAATTCATCATGAGCATCTAGTTTAAATAGGTCAAAATCAATGTCTGTTTTCTTTCCCGCTGCTTTAAAAGCATCGATTTTCTCTGGATCATTTAAGTAATAAATGGCTTTATCAATGGGGGTGCCCTTCATATCCTTATTGTCCGAAAATTCTTTTAATGATTCGAGCGAAACATATATTTTGTTAGATGGATCCAAGAATGCTATTGGTGCTTTTTGGCCACCTGTGTCGGATGCTTCATAAATCCCTATTATTTCTACCTTTATTGTCGATTTCCCATCGTCTTTTTTGATTTTTACCTTGTCACCAACTTTTAGCTTGTTTTCTTCAGCTAACTGTTTTTCGACCAGTGCTACTTTCTTACCTTTGTCTTCTGCTGTTATGCCACGCCCTTTAATGATCTCCTCCGTTCCTTCTGTAAATCCTTGCAATAAATCAGTGGCTCTTGCGCCGACCAATGATATATTGGGCATGTCCCTATCACCTTGACCTCCAACCATGGCAACCGAGCCTGCATTTTCACTTTCTTCAAGCTCAATGGGAGTAAAGCCCTCAGCTAAACCATAAGCTTCTTTTAGATAGTTGAAATTTTTTACATAGGGTGATTTAGCTAACTTATCTGCTTCCTCTGTAGAAATTTCCGGAATCTTTATTCTTTCATTTGGATTTTCTTCCATCTGTTTTTCCATCTTTTTTTGAAGCTTTTCTGGATCTAATCCTAGCGTTACGTCAACTCCCAATTTTTTTCTAGCGAGATCACTCGCTGTTTCCGTGACATTTTGCATCGCGAATCCTGCCAACACTAGATTCGTCACAACTAAAAATACCGCAAATAAGATAAGGGATTTTCCCTTTCTTGCTTGAACACTTAAAAATGCGCGTTTGATAAAATTCATTTTTCTTACCTCCTTGTTGATATCTCTAATGTATAGGACCTATCTGGATTCTATATGGAGATATCGAGGAGTTTCTATGTAGAAGTTTGATGTTTAAACTAAACATTATAAAAAAGCTGTTTAGGTCATGTCCACGCACCCGTACGTCCTACCTTATCTACTGATATAATAGATTCAAAAGGTCCACCAGTAATTTTCACTGGTGGACCTTTTAATACGAATGCACCCGTTAGCAGAATAAGCAACAGTTATATAACGATGTCAATGGATATCTTAATATAATTATTGAAGGTGCACCTTATCCAAAAAAGACCGTCTCTTTAATGTAAGTAACGGTCTAATCATGTTTAATCAAATGTTAACTACTCCTCCTGCTTTCTTCATGATGATGATGATCGGGATGATCTTCTAAAATTATTCTTGTTGATACTCCTTTGATCAGAAGTCCATAGCCCCCTTTTTGGGTTCTATCGCTCTGAGATTCCCCGACTAATTCTGCTTCAATTGGATTCCAACTTTTTCTATAAAATATATATTCTATTCTTTGGTTTAAATGGACTTGTGGGCAAATCCTTTGCCATGCGAATGATGCACATGGGATAGGTGAATAGCTAATCCTAGCCTAATCGTGAATAGGGTCTTTAGGGAAAAATAACATTTCACCGTTTTATACTCTACTCACTATAGATTTCAAAGCCTTGCAAACTTCTGAATCACAGTGAGGCACTGTAGTCTTATATAAATTTTATATAAATTTTATATAAATTCATTATTAATAATATATTATGCGTATTAAAATCTGGTCTTTATTCATCCGTTCGTTTTCTGTAGGCATGCCGTCTATCAATAACGGATGTCCCATTTGTTGTATTACTTTATAAAATTATAGAAAATAATAGTAATAGTCAACAGTCTACATTTTAGACATTGACGGACTCGAACCTCCGAACCCACCTCAGTCAATTTTATCTTGTTCAAAAAACTTGAGTTTAATAAAATCTAATTTATAACTTTTAAAATTGCTAAAAATAAATTAGGTTAAATAAAAGCAATTGAATAAATTAAGAATGTTAGCATTACATAAGTATTTTGGACCTACATTTTATGCTGTTTATAAAAAAGTTCGATCATTTTCTGTGTCTCTCAACAATCGCACTTTTGCGATGGCCCTTTGACCATACTATTTTTATATTTGCTCTGTATAAATTAATAGCTCCTAAAGCTACTGCGATTCCAACAATATATAATGCTAGCTGATAACTAAATATATTTACTACTAAACCGAATAACGAAGGTGCTATAACAATAAATAATTGATTTAATGTCAAAGCTGAACTCACCGTTAAGCCTATATAACGGGGATCCGATTGCTCTGTGACACAAGCAATGAAAATAGAATACCAACCAATTGCTACAAATCCTAAGAGAAAACAGAATAGTAGCATCAATATTTTAAATTCCACACCAATTATTAATGGCAACATCACTGTAAGCAATACTGCAACAACCATCACAATAAGCAATAATCTTTCTCTATTATGTTCAAAGAATTGATCACTCAACCATGCAATGACTACCCTTCCAATCATCCCACCTATTAAAACGAGACTTAAATATTTCCCTGCCTCTGTTAGCGAATAGCTACCTTCTTGATGCAAATAACTCATAAAATGTGCAATGATAATCATCTGTAATGACATCATCACAATACCTACAATGTACACCGGATATAGCTCTTTATTATTTTTGATAGCATTCATTTTCTCTTTAAACGACCCCGATTTCGCTTTTGTAGCACTAGTTCTTTCTGGCTCATGATAAAATAATAAAAAGAGTAGACCTCCTATTATTGCTACAACCCCTTGTACCACATGCGTGACCGACAAATTGAAATGATTATATGTATAGGATAAAATAACAGAGGCTAAAGCTCCTCCTATTGGTATACCAGTCTGTCTTATTCCTAGAGCTAAACCTCTATGTTTGTTGGGAAACCATTTTACAATAGCAGTACTACCACCAGTTTGAGCACTGCCGTACCATATCCCAACCAATAATAATAAAAGTAGCAATACAATATAATTGTTAACAAAAACTAGTGTCAATGCTGAGACCCCTAATATAATTGTCCCCCATCCAATAATTTGTTTTTCTCCTTTTTTATCCATTAAGTAACCAAACACTAACATTGAAAACATCGGACCAATATTTACAGCTGAAACAATAAAGCCTGTTTGCAGTGGTGTTAAGTTCCATTCAATTTGATAGAATGTAGCGATAGGTCCCATGCCATATGTCACAAATGTTGCTGCAGTCTGTGATAGTGTAGCCACTAATACGATTAACCATTTATAATATGTATTCATTTATGCCCCTCCAATATCTTGCTATTACATATGTATTCGATCAGTATAATTCGGCTATGGATATTTATTATAGAGTGAATAGTCTCGCAATCTATTATTAGCTTGTAGCATCATCTCGACTCCTTATTTATTAAGCTAACTAGAGTTTACTCTGCCTACTGAGAAGCGTAAAATGAAGGAAAATGATAGGTTCCATAAATTTTTTTTATAGGGTGTGTGACAAACAAAATGAACATCGAAGAAATTGCATTAAAAATTGAAATATTAAATCGACAAAATTTAAGTAAATCCGCAGAAATCACAAACTATACTCAATCCGCACTTACTGCTAAAGTGAAAAAAATGGAGTCAGAAATTGGAAAACCCGTTTTTAAACGAACACCCCAAGGATTGAAAATAACTAGCGTAGGCACCCAGTATCAAAACTATCTTCAACTTATTACTCAAGAATACGGAGAATTTTTACAATCCATTGGTGCCTATCAGCTTAACTCTAAAGTGAATTTTGGCACCTCACATACAACCTTAAAAATCTACGGAGCCCCCATCGCCAATACGTTGAATACGAGAGACATTCAATTGGATGTAGACTTCGCAGTAGATTCTAGTAATGCCATAAATCAAAAAGTACACAATTCCGAATTGGATTGTGCACTCATTAGTGAACCTATTAAAAAATACCCCGATTTAACATACGATATTGTTGCCACTGAAACATTTGAGATTATTTCAAGTAATGATGATATCATCAGTTTCGATCAGAATACACCTATTACATTGCTCGTTTTGAGTAAAGGTTGTATGTATACAAGAGCTGTGGTTGATTGGCTTATGAATAATCAAATACCATATAAATTAAAGGAAATAAAATCTATTAGTAGTATTCAAGATTTTTTACAAATCAGTAATACCATCGCTGTATTAAATACTAAGCTTATTGACTTATACAACTATACAAACATTCACTATTACAATTTAAAGTTTGACAATGTCCTTAATACCGTTTTTATTTATAAGAAGAAAGAAAGTAAGCAGAACAATATTTTACAATTAAAAAATGTACTCGAGACGATTTGTTAATTTTATTATTAATAATAGACTGTACAAAATAGAAATATCGCATAGTTATAATTAATTAAAAAATCCAGTTTGAACAAATAATGTTTAAACTGGATAGGCTACAATAGAATTCATTCGCTTTTCCTTTATATCAACGAAGGTGTAAAGATAAATAATATATGAATGACATCACTTTTGTTCAAAAAACTGAGTGGAATCCGTAAGACATCAGCCTTCAAGCTCTACATAGCATTCCCCTTTCATCACGACGACGATTTCTTCTTGATCACTGTGTGAATAATTACTCTCTATTGTTACTCCTTGATGATTAAGTTCCATCATTAAACGTTTTAAAACATCCTGCACTCTTACAAAATCCTTTAGAATGTCGAAAGCCTCTCGATTGAACTTAATCCCTGATTTTTGACTTTTTGTAAAAAAATAAACTAAGGCTGTCAACTCGCACCTAGGTCGATTTAACGAAAAAACGCCCGGAATCCAGGCGTTTTAATGTATCACTGTCTTATTTAATTATTGAATGATTGGGAAAGAAAATTCTGTTTTCCCCTCACTTTCTCATAGAGCGTGCCTAGCTTTCAATAAGTTAATATAAAAATTTTGTAATAGCGAATAGCTTGTCAATTAAAAATAACAATGTGTGTAGATCATTAATCAACCGCAATCGCCCGAAAGCATGCAACATGAAAAAAGACTCAAATCCTTGTAAGGATTTAAGCCTTTGATAGATGATGACCTGTGAGGGATTCAAACCCTCGACCTCACCCCAGTCAATTTTCCAAACTATCTTTGAAACAGTATTTTTGCAAGAATAGAATACATTAATTCCAATAATTCAAGTACACAATGTTTATTTATATAAATAGATTCTCTTAATTCCATTGTTTCTAGAAATTCTGCGCAATTTTTATCAATGAATAATAATTGAGATGAGGGTATGGTGTATTTTTTCTGTTATTTTTGCGACACACTCCACATATCCAGAGTGTATGTTACAACACACTGGATATCGGAAATGGTTTACAACATCAATCCAGTCGCATATTGCATAGAAGACGCATCAATATTCGGTTTAAAAATCAACCTTTACCAAGTACAACCCAGCTGCCTCCGCCATACGGCCCGTTTGGATTCTTTCTTTTGACTCTAAAATACTTGGTATATTTTCAGCATCTATTTCACCCAACCCAACTTCTATCAACGTCCCAACAATCTTTCTAACCATATTATAAAGAAATCCATCGCCTCGCACTGTAATTTGGATGAAGCCGGCATTTTCTTCTATATCAATAGAATATATTTCACGCACCATGGATTTTTTCTTAGACTTTGCATTTGAAAAAGCTGTGAAATCATGTTCACCTATAAAATGTTGACATGCTTTTTTCATTCTTGTGATATCCAGCTTTTTCTCTACATGCATACTGTACTTTCGCATGAAAGGATTTGTAAATTGCTCGTTCCAGATCTTATACAAATAGGTTTTATCCTTAGCGTTATAACGTGCATGAAAACGTTCAGGAACTAACCTAACCTCGACAATGCTGATATCTCTTGGTAAATATCTATTCAAATAATTCATGATTTCAGTTTCAGTCAGATTTTCACCAATCTTAAAATTGGCGATTTGAGCAAGGGCATGTACACCGGCATCTGTTCTGCTGCATCCGATGATCTCGATTTTTTCCCCTACCATTTCCGTTAATACATTTTCTATTTTTCCTTGAATCGTATCATCACTATTACCGAGTCGCTGCCAGCCCTTATAGCGCCCGCCATCATATTGAATTGTCAATTTATAATTGTTCATTTCTTCCTCCTTATTTTATTGCTTTATAGTCTTCTAAACAGAAAATTCTTGATAAAATACAAGCCCCCCATACAACTCCTGCTGTATGAGGGAACATATCAGTTTTTCTTAGAAACATAATAAATTGTTAAGGTGTTTGTATTATATTGTAATGTGTTTTTGTACAACCAAAAAATATATCTCCGAAGTTCCCCGATCCCCACCGTTCGAATTAAAATAAAGATTTCCACTGAACCCTTATTTTGCTCCTTTTTTGTTTCAAAAAGACTTTTTTAAGAGAGGAGAGTAAGAAAAGATAGGAATGGCAAGGGATTGACATCATACATATAATCTATGCCATTCCATAATAAATCCTAGCAATCAAAGTGAAAAGTACTTCACATAGTTTACCAAAGAGGCTGACGTCATGCAACGAACGAGACATTCAAAAGATCTTAAGATGCATCAAGATCCCAATAAATAATCAAAGTGAGTGGCCCACTTTGTCTATCTATTGTTGCATTAAAAAACTATTTTTTGTTTTTTATTCATAAAAGCTATAGAAGCAGGAGATCTTGATGAACGCCTACAAGAAATTGAAAAACATTTAGGACTAAAAATGGTATTTAATAAAATAGAAAAAGCCCCAACCTTGTCAATTTTCTAAACTATCTTTTATACAGTGTCTTTGAATAAATACATTCCATAGCTGTACTTGAGCTTCTTATCTAGCATTTTTCTCTTCCAAGGTTATTTCTTACGAGAGCTTCCTGAATGGTCTATTCGTGAATCACTCAATCCCAAAACACCCAATTTTTGTAAGCCACACGCCTTCTGTAGGCTGTTTTTTTAACCCTGTCAGCACCAATGATTTCAATATCAAATCCATACTCTTCAAAAATAAGAAGTGGTAGCTTTCCTTTTTCACATTCAGCGATAAATATACTTTTAAACTCATCTGTATATGTAATTGACTTTGAACTTTCACATAAGGATTATTCGATAAGTTATTTATTTCTCTTTCAGTAAAGTGTTTTTCATTTGAAATTCCCCAATTCGATTTTTGACTCTTAATACAAAATAGTACCCTATAGAGTAGTCCTTTTTTCAAAGTGTCTACTCTATAGGGTACTTTTTACAATCCCAAAGTCATTTAATCGCTGCTAAATTAGCAGGGTGTCTTTTATTAAACTGTCCGAAATTTAGGGCGCAGTTCATCAACCAGAGGGTACTATCATATAGCTGAACAACAGGTAAAGAAAATAGAGTAAAATAAATAATAATCAGGAAAAAATGAATCAGTTTAATCCACTGCTGAAAGACCAAAAGAAGAAACCAAAATATGTTTCACTCCTATATCTGTCCAGCTCTCTTCTTTAAACGTCCTGCAAGTGGTACTACAATTATACCAGCTATTACGACCTGCATAACGTTTCCGGGGATGGAGCCGATTGGCTGTATCCAGTTACCGTAAAGGATAACTTCGACAAAATAGTAACCCACGATTTTTATAATCAGTGCAACGGCAACTGCCAGTGTGTATACAAGTTCTCTTTTGCCGGGTACCTTTTCGGAGATGAGTCCGGCTAAAAAGCCCATTGCACCTACGATGATGAATGTAAACGGTGCCCATGCTGCCCAACCAGAGATAAGGTCGAAGAAGCACATTCCGAAGGCGCCTGCTATGGCTCCTGTTTTTTTGCCGTAAACCAATGCTGCTATAAAAAGAGGAACGTTACCAAGATGGATTAGGCCTCCGTTACCCATTATTGGTAGCTTTATGTTGATAAACATTGTGGCTACAAGGGTAAGTGCGATGAAAAGTGCATTGATGACTAAGGCTCTTGTTTTAGTAGTTTCTGTCGGTAAGTATGTCGAATTCATGTGATAACCTCTTTCTTTTTTTTAAATATTACCATACTCCTAAACAGATTTGTTGAATTAATTGCGACTGTAAAAAAAATACACAATCTTTTATCTAAAGCATTGCAAAAAGCTGTTAAATGGGGATTAATCAAGAATAATCCGGCTAAAGATACTTCTCCTCCCTCTATTTCTAAAACGCCCAAGCAAATATGAACATTGGAAGCATCTATGACTCTTCTAGAAGTTTGTGAACAACAAAACAAGCTTATCCCTTTTCATTTCATTGTTAAGACAAATAGTGCGACTATCAGTGTAAAAAGCGCAAGAACAATAATGACCCCTTCTACCATGTTTATCGGAGATCTTCCCTGCAAGCAGCCTAATTACTGTAAGTGTGACAGCATAAACTAAGAAAAAGTAACAACATTAACTTGATTGTTTGCCCCAAACAGTGGTGAACATGTTGTAATGCCACCAAAAGTAAGCGATAGGAAAATGTAACAATAGCGATTGGTTAAACGGTTTTTTCAAAAAATGATATTGGGTTTTTTGATGTAGGTTGAACTGCTGGAATTTTTGTACCAAACGCTAGTATGAATGCGATAAGTGCTAATGCTTTGCATAGAAGATTTATAGATAATGAAATGAAAATGATTTTGCTACCCAAAGACCTAATATCAATTGGGTTCTTACTACCCAACAGTACCGAGATATGCGAATAAAAAAGCAGTACCACCGCTATAAAAGTGTTGGTACTGCCATATTCAGTGAAAAGTATTTTGTTAATTAGAACGTACTTACTACTTTAACAGCCTTTTCAAGCCCTGCTGCAATAATTTCTTCTGTTCTATCTTGGAATTGGTTGTGACCTTCAATCACTACTTTCACTATCTGTGGAATAATCCTTTCCTTCAGTTAACATATTTTCTCTATGTTCTTTTGCCGATACTTCTGTGCTTTGCAAGTCTTTCGCAAAACCATTTCATAATGCTAATACTCTTGTAAAACCAAGAGTTAAAACTAATATTCGTTTCATAAATAACCGCCTAATAATTTTTGGTTCTGTTAAGGTTGATGGTATTAATTAGGCAAGAAAAAGAGAACCTAAAACACGTATAATCTATCGACTTCATTCTGTAAACCTAATTTAATCATTTCATGAATGACCAATTCTTTTAACGCTATCTCATTTGCAATTAAGTAAGTAAATTGGACATCTCTGATGAAAGCCAGTTTACTTTCTGTTGTTGCCGAATTAAAGAAGGCTTTCACTTCTTCCAAGTTAATCGTCATATCTTTTTCAAGTTTGTATAGGATAAAATTGCTAGTAATGTTCTCTACAGGTATTATGCCTAACCCATCAAGAGTTGGTAAAATGGTTTGTTGCTCTCTTTCTGTCCTTACTTTTCTTTCGACATAATGATATACATCCTCTATTAGTTCGCTTCCAAATGTGGCGATTATCTTTTCCACTACATAGTTTGCGTTCTCTTCAAATTCCTCATCTTCAGGTTCTACTTGTTTTAGTTCTTTGAGCAAACGAATATACTGTCCCTCTTCTTCCAGGATATTAAAGTTAGAAATAGTTAAGGCACCTTTCATCGTACAAACCAAGTTAAGAAAATCCCTTATATTCCTTGCAACAATCTTTATATGTGAATCAAAATCCATTGGACTAATACATACAACAAAAGCATTCTCTAAATCAGATACTGTTCCGAAGTCAGTTAGAAATCCGAAATGTATGCCGTCAACGCCTGTACTAGCAAATGTAATGACATCATAGGGAGTAACCTCATAAGGGGTGAAGTCAAATTCTAAAATTAGGGATAAGTCATCTAAGGAGTAGCCTTCTTTTTCAATTTCCTTCTCTAATTTATGGAGCTTTTCAATTGTTGGTGGCATTTTCAAATACTTTCCGAGATAACTCACTATTCTCTCCTTTAATATTGTGCCTTGTTAAGTGATTTAAGAATAACTTTTGTGTTAAATTTTTACAATATTAAACCATCGAAAGTATTGTCGACACCAATTCAGCTGATTTGATCGAAAATTAATTTCACTTGGTACAGCTGATAATATCGAACACGAATAGACATTGGCTAGTTCGATAGGAATCCTAATGTGACAACATAGGTAAGGTAAATCAGCGTAAATAGCAAGAAAAAGCTGATGCTTATCAATTGTTCTCGAAACTTGGGAAACCGCAGAGACATTAAGAATTAGAAACATCGCTTTCTAAAAATAAAGAATATCTCTAATAGGAAATCACAAATATTCATCAATGGTTTCACATTAAAAATGAACTTGGAAATGTATCTCCAAGCTCATTTATTTTACTGTCCATTTTTTTGCTAAAGCACCCTATAGTTTAAGTACAATATTTCACAATCTTCACGTACTACGTCAATTATTAGTCAATGGACTCTTCAATTCTATTCAACCATTCATTTACTAGGCTGCTAAAAAGTTGTGGTTGATCAATTTGTAAATTGTGACCTGCTGTATCCAATACAGCAAATGTTCCTCGTGGATACTTGTTTATTATGTCAAGAGCATCTTTATATCCAACCGAAGAGTCTTGTCTTCCTAACAGGAATACACTGGGTTTAATAAAATCTGACTGGTCAATCTTAAAAGAAAACCCATATTTATTCTTAACCTTATTTAGAAACTTTTCATCTCCAATTTTACAACCACTTAGAATTTCTTTGTTGTATCTTAACCATGTGTACTCATCAAGTACAATGTTGTTATTTCTAAAATCTTCTAATTCATCCTTTGATAAATTTTCAATAAACTTTTCATCTGTTCTCAATATTTCATGTTTCTCAACTGTTCTATTTTCTGGCAGAGGAATAATAAGAGGACATATAAATGCTGCACCGAGTATTTGTTCTTGATGCTTTTCAATAATGCCCCTAGCTATATAGCCACCGTAAGATTCCCCAGCAATTACGTACTCTTGGTTAGGAATTACAGCTTGAATAAAATCTAACACAGCATTCAACATTTCATCAGAACTGCTTATTTCATTATATTTTTTTGTTAATCCCATTCCAGGTAGGTCAATATAGATGCGTCTCCACCCATCCCTCTTTGTGAATATAGGTTCCATACAACCACTCATTAATCGATGGTCGGGGGCATAACCGTGTATCATTAAAATCGGTTTACCTTCCCCTAAATCTTCATAATATATTTCAGCTTGGTGAACTTTGCAATATGGCATATTAAATCCTTCTTTCTTAAATAATTACAAATTGCTTTAACTAACATTATGTATTCTCTTTTTGTTTCTCTAAGTCCTTGTTCAACCAACCTGCACCTTTATTTTAAGTAGAAATTTTCACAATCTCATATTACAAGTTGGGCTGATTTTGCACTTTCTACACTAACAATTAATTTTAAGATGACCAACATCGTTAGCTGAATAAGCAAAAGGCTTTACCTACGGTTCCTTGAAATATTAATTATTACAAATAATTGTCCTGTAATATGTTTGAATGCTTCCCTATCCGCCACCAATTAAGTAAATAATACATAATGAACTATATCTTTAAAAACAAAAAAAGACCCAAATCCTTGTTATATCAAGGATTTGAGCCTTTGGTAGTTGATGACCTGTGAGGGATTCGAACCCACGACCCCTTCCCTGTCAAGGTAAGGGTCCAATATTCCCAAAAATCTTAAGACAAAATCCCCATCCAAATTTTCACAGCCGTTGCTAGAATTAATAGAGCTAAGATGACTTGAAGTATTTTTGTATTCATTTTTTTACCAGCCATCGCTCCTAGAGGAGACGCTATTAAGCTTGCTATAACCATGATCAAGGCAGGATAGAAGTCAACTTGCCCTGTTGAGACTTTCCCTACCGTTGCGCCAATCGATGATATGAATGTAATCGCTAAGGAAGAGGCGATTGTTACCCTAGTTGGGACTTTTAAGACAACCAACATAATAGGAACTAATAAGAATCCACCGGCAGCACCGACAATCCCTGAACCCAAGCCGACAATCAAGGCTAAAGTTGCTGCGAGCCATTTGTTAAAGGTTACTTGATCCAAAGGAACGTCATCTATTCCTTTTTTAGGTATAAACATCATGACAGCTGCTATTAGAGCAAGTAGGCCATACACAATATTTATCCCGTCTTCAGACATGGATTGCGATCCAAAACTCCCAATTACACTACCTATGAGTACACTAACACCCATATAGATGATGAGCGTCTTATTTAAATAGCCACCTTTACGATAAGCCCAGACACCACCCATGGATGCAAATAATACTTGGACGGCACTAATTCCTGAGACTTCATGAGCACTAAAAGCCGCTAAACCGAAAAGTGGTGGTATATACAAAAGCATTGGGTATTTAATGATGGATCCGCCTATACCTAGCATTCCTGAAATATATGAACCAATAAATCCTATCAAAAAGATGGTAATGATAAACGTAATATCCATTTTTATTGCCTCCTCGAAAAGAAGGGAACCAATAAGGTTCCCTTATCATTATCAGCCTTTTTTAATCCAAAATTTTAGAACTTCATTTTCTTCTGCAGTTTCCACTACCTCATGACCACCAGATTTTGACCAAGCAGTTAAATCTGCTTTAGCGCCTTTATCTGTCACATGTATTTCTAACACTTGACCAGATTGTAAATCATTCATAGCCTTCTTTGTTCTAACAATCGGCATCGGACAAGCAAGTCCCTTTGCATCTAACATTTTATCTGATCTCATCATACATCTCTCCTGTTTTCTTAGTATTTATAATCTTTTTTTATGTTTAACGAACCGCACAGCGGTTTGGTCCAATTTCCATTTCGCGCTGTTTTTCATCATCAGGGGTGATTTTCCCCATATTCGTTTCGCGGATTTCTTGATATGCGTTTGGCTGAGGAGGTAAGTTTCCCGTAACCAACTCTCTGAATTCTGTTTCGTCAGCAATGTTCAAACCATGATTTTCAGCAAATAACGTTCCTAGTTTCTTCGCAACACTTCCGTCTTCATTTAATTCTTCAATGATCATAAAGTGAGATGGCAGTACAATTAACTCGTTTGATAATTCTCTATAGCGAGTATAAAGTGTTTCTCTCAAGTCTCCTACCCAATCCTCAGCCAATCCTGCTAAGTCTGGTCTACCAATGGAATCGATGAATAGAATATCTCCTGAAAGCAAGTATTTTTCATCGACTACAAATGAAGTGGAACCAATCGTGTGACCCGGTGAGTATAGAGCATGAATATTGATAGCTGTATGACCAATCGTAACCACATTTCCGCCTTCTAATGGCTGATATTCAAAAGTTACTTCTGTTGCATCTTTTGGTGGTAGCCAGTAAGTTGCATTTGAACTTTCTGCTATTTGTCTTCCACCTGAAATATGGTCAGCATGTAAGTGTGTATCAAATACGTGAGTGATCTTCGCTTCAATACTATCGGCAAAATCAAGGTAGATATCAGTCATTCTTGTGGAATCAATAACTGCTGCTTCACCATTAGAAACGACCATGTAAGATAAACAACCTTTACCAAGACGTACAAATTGATAGATTTCTCCGCCATTATTCAAATCCCCAATTTTCACTGGTTCTAAGTGTTCACTCCATGCTTTCATTCCGCCCTTCAAATAGGAAGCATCCAGCCCTGATTCAGATAGCATTTCAGCAACCATAATAGATGAGCCTTCTTTTGCACAGACAACTAAAATTTCTTTATTTGCTGGAATTTTATCGATGATTTCTTCAACGCCATCTAGTAAATCAAAGTAAGGGATATTAAGGAATTCAAATTTCTCCCCTTCAATTTTCCAATCGTTAAAATCACTTTCATTTCGAACATCCAAAATAAATAATTCATCTTTATTGATTACTTTCTTTGAAACCTCTTTGGCTGTCATTTCATTCAACGTCATATATATACCCCCTATAGTATTTAATATTTCAAAATTTTTTACCTGAATTAAAAGGTTAAAGTTACATCCGCATCTTTCGCGAATTCTAAAAATGTAACAGCTCCACCGACTTCGATACCGTCAACGAGAGCCTCTTTTTCCAAGCCCCTAACGTCCATGGTCATTTGACACCCAATAAACTTGACTTCCATTTCTTGTGCCATAGAAAGCAACTCTGGAATAGAAGGTACATTAGCTCTGGCAAATCCTTCTGCAAAATGTTCCTTACCTACTGGCATCGGTAGTTGTTGATTGGCCTCTTTATGAATTAAATTTAAGCCTTCGAATGTAAAGAAAATAGCTACTTCTTGATCCGTTGCTGCAGCTGCTGTTGCAATGTTAAATACTTTATATGCGTCAAACAAACCACCGTTACTAGCGATTATCGCTACTTTTTTAGACATGATATGTTCCTCCATTTTTAGAATTATATGTTATTCATTCACTGATTTTTGGGTAGGACCATTCCATTGGCTCATGCCCGGTTCAACATTAACCACATGTTTAAATCCAGCAGCTGTTAGTTTTTGTGCAGCTAGGTCACTTCGGTTGCCGGTTCGGCATATGACAAAAATCTCAGACTCTTTATCAAGTTCACTAAAACGTTCTTCTAATTCACCCATTGGAAGGGATTTAGCAGATGGAATATGATTAAACGCATATTCTGCCGATTCACGTACATCAAGTACTATCGTGTTTTGATCTACTTCTATTTTTTGTAGTAGTTCTTCATTTGAAATAACTTTTTCATGCTTCTTTTCTTCTTGTTCTTCTCCACTTGCTTTCCGAAGATAATGTTTAAGGGCGGTTCCTTCTTCTACCGTACCTAAATATTGATGACCTGTACTTTCTGCCCAAGCTTTCATATCGGCAGTTGACCCTTTGTCAGTCGCTTGAACTTCCAGCACTTCTCCTGCTTCTAGGCCATTCATGGCTTTTTTCGTTCTTACAATCGGCATTGGACATGCTAACCCTTTTGCATCTAATACGGAATTTGTTTTTATCATTTTTTTTCCTCCTCGATTTTAATAGGGGTGGGGGTATCTAATAAATTGAAATTATTCTATTGGACCTTCCCATTCATTCATACCGCCCATCATGTTCATCACTTTATATCCATGATCTTCAAGTAACTTTGCTGCCCTTGCACTTCTGCCTCCTGAACGGCAGACCATGATATATTCTTGTGATTTTTCCAAATCTTGCATTCGAAATTCCACTAGCCCCAATGGAATATGCATCGCATTTGGTATTTTCCCTGTCTTTACTTCATCTACTTCTCTCACATCAATAATATTAATTGTCGAGTTTTCTTTTAATAATGCAGCCACTTCATTTGGTAAGATTTCTTTCATGATAGTAATCCCTCCTCATATTATTTCCAAGCGCTCATACCGCCTTTTACGTTGGTAACTTCTTTAAATCCAAGTTTTTGTAAGGTCTTACTTGCTTTAGTGCTCCTCATTCCACTTTGGCAGATGACAACTACTTCTTTATCTTTTGAAAGTTCTTGTGCTCTTTTATTAAGTTCGAATAATGGAATATTCTTAAACTCCCTTATGTGATTACCCCTATACTCATTTGGAGTACGGACATCAATGAATTGCTTGTTTCCTTTTTGACTTAACACAGCTTTTAACTCTGTCGTATTTATATTCTTAATTCCCTTTGCAGGGACAAATTTCTGATATAAAAACCAAGCGATAGCTCCAATTATTATGACATTAAATGCTGTTCCCATTTTAGTATCCTCCCCTCCATATCATGAAATTTACTCTATTTCACTTTTATTGCTTAAATAAATAGGTTTACATTACCATCTTCTGCATCAGCTAGATAAGCTGCCACACCCGCATATTCAATCCCCTCTAATAATTCCGCTTGTTGCAAGCCCAATAAATCCATTGTCATCGTACAAGCTATTAATTTGACCTCTTGTTCTTGAGCCAACTCAATTAAATGAGGCAGTGACATGGCGTTATGTTTTTTCATTACATGTTTAATCATTTTAGGGCCCAATCCAGCAAAGTTCATGTTAGATAACCCCATCTTATCAGAACCGCGAGGCATCATTTTTGCAAACATTTTTTCAAGGAAGCCTTTATTTAATGTCGATGGCTCATCTTTTCGTAAAGCATTTAATCCCCAGAAAGTATGGAAGATGGTTACTTCATGATCATAAGCCGCTGCACCATTTGCAATTATATAGGCAGCCATGGCCTTATCATAATCACCACTAAATAAAATGATCGTTGTTTTTTTCTTTTCAGTCATTAATGTTTTCCCCCTTGATTCCCAATTACCCATACGGGTATATTTTTCATTAAAAAAATATTCTTTTATATGGATACATTGTTTAATACCCCTATGGGTATATACTATTGTAAAAAGTTTAATTCGTCAACCCTCTTCTTTTGAAATATTATAAAAGAACACCTCTTGAATGATCCCTGGAAGGGTTAGTAACCATACAGAAGGATATGCTCCATGATAACCTTATCCACCTGTATGTTTTAAACCATAGATATAGGTAACCTATCTTTATTAGATTAATCGACTTTTTATTTAACCGGTCCATGATTGATTTGAGTTAATCCTTCATTCACTTCGAATATTTTCCCATTAACTGTCCCAATTCCAAATCCTTTTAACCGTGCTGTGTGCATAGTTAAATATTTTTGAGCTGATTCTTTGGACTCGAACAGATAAATACCACCAGCTTCCTTTGCCTCACTATCTTCAGTCCAAATTTTCCAAATCATTCCTTCTTCATCATTGATGCTTTTTGCTAAATCAGTAAATTGTTCAACCATGTCGTCACCAAATGGTCCATCCATTTTAAAATCCACTTGTAAAATATATGCCATTTTTAAACACTCCCTTTTTAAGTAAGAAACATTATTTAGTTGAGTTTGTTGTAATCGTGTCCAACTTAATATAATTTACGCATTTTCGGGAATAATAATCTAGAATGTTATTTACAGATGCCTTACTATTTTTATCTGCTTTTTATCAATAACTCAACAGCTTCTTTAACAAGATGTTCAGTGCCTTCACCTTTCTCGATGTTTTCCCGAACACACTGTTCAAGGTTGGCACTTACAATAACGCCCATAGTCCTATCAACGGCATTTCGTGCAGCAGACAACTGTGTAACGATATCTCTACAGTCTTTTCCTTGCTCCATCATTCCTAGAACTCCTTTTATTTGTCCTTCTATTCGCTTTAACCGATTGATGACGCTTTTATCGTATTCCATATTCTACCCACCTATCTATTTACAAACACAATCACTAATCTCATAACTGGTTACCTTAATTCCCTTTCCAATTAAGTAGCGCAACCCCAAGTTCACTTCTATTTTATCGGAAGCAATTACATGAATGTTTTCATGTGGGATTTCTTTATTAAAACGTTTCAAATATGCATAAGGGATATTTAAAGTATCTCTATTGATATCATCCCGTTTTTGATTATAAGCCCTTATATCTAATAAAATGAGACCATGATCTTCATTCTTTTGGCAAGGAACGTTTTTAATAGGAACATAACGTTTATACAAACTCGGGACCAAAATAACTACAAATATTATAAGTAATAAATAAATCACAGCCCACCACCCGTATCAATTTCTAATATTTGCTCTTCTACTCTTGAATTGGCGCTTTACTCGTAAGTTTGCGCACTTTACTCGTGAGTTTGCGCATTTTACTCGTGAATTCATGCGCTTTACTCGTGAATTCATGCGCTTTACTCGTGAGTTTGTGCTTTTTACTCGTGAATTCATGCGCTTTACTCGTGAATCGGTGTTGCCTTTCTCGTGAGTTCATATTATACCTATAGGGGTATATTGTCAAGCAGTTTACTCTCACTTTTTTCAAACTCTTTCCGTATATATAAAGAAGTGTATATTATAAAATATGATAGATGTTTTTTCTTTATTTCATAGCTGTGTTCGTAAGCATGGACTTGTATTGGAAGATTATGAAACCACAGTTAATCGTTTCAGGGATTGAATAAATGCCTAAATTAATTAATGAAAAAAAGAGACCATCTTTTATAATAATTAAATCAAGAAAGTGAATCATAACCCCAAAATATTGGATCATAGACGAAAAAGAAAGTGCTTAATCTCAGCACTTTCTTTTTTAAAATTCTTAGTCCATTTTATTCTCTATACGCTCTTATCCATACATGAAATCAGTCGGGTCTCTATATCCTTTGCCAATGCCTTTATATTGTCATTTTCTATCATGTTAAGCATGGCTGTTGGTTTAGGCATCCCGATTTTTGTTGTATCTCCATCCTTGTACACCACTATTTTACACGGTAAAAAATAGCCGATTAAAAGATCTTCCGAAAGAACACGTTGGGCCTCTTTTGGGTTGCATACTTCTAAAATTGTATATGGAGTATTGAAGTCCTGTCCTTTTTCTTGGAGCTTTTCAGTTAGATCGAACTTCCATAATACACCGAACCCTTCTTCTTTTAAGCTTCTTTCAAGAGTTGCTATTGCTTCGTTTATGTTCTTAGGTGTGTTAACAGTGTAGTCAAACAATATTTCACCTCCAAATTTCAGTCTTATTTTACATTTCCCTAGATTCCAATGATAAACACGCAAGTTTCATAAAGATATTTATTTTACTGATTAACAAAAGCTATTAAAACAAATGAAAGCTACCTAAATGGCAGCTTTCATCTAATTCTTACATGGGGTTATTTTTAATCTTCAATTATTTCAGTACCATATGAGTTGTCGATTATGCAACGCCAGGTACCCATGGAATCCTTTTTAAATACATATGTCGCGGTTCTTTCCATAGAGAATTCGGAATCGTTCTTTTGATTTGCACGAAGCTGTGCTTTTGCCACAGCCAATGCGTATCACCCGTTTCGATTATTACCATCTTTTCTTGATTGATGATTAAAATAATCAGCGATGGCGACGAATTCCCAACTTATTTCTTCTTTTCCTTTGGCGAATGTTCCGGGTTTAACAACTAAGGTTGCATCCTCGGAATAGAAATCATTAAATGATCGAAATCCTCGTTATTTATTGCTTTGTCTGCATTCTTTATGACTTGTCCAGCTCATGATTTTGCATATTCACCACCCGATACCATAGGTGGAAATCACTCCCTAATCATGTGGAATGAAAGGAGAAATTTAATAGAATTATCCCCCCTCTCCTTCTTTGAGACTGGATCGCTAGTAACCATTTATACATGGGGGACAATCATTTTTCCTCCTTTAACTTATTAAGGCCATCCTGAGTTTTTAATTTGCATACAAGCGATATTGGTCACTTAATGTCTCACCATTGCCGTAAATATAGGCTTTTGACCCGGATGTATAGGAAGAATCGTCGTACTTCCACTTGATTCTGAGACCCATGTGTCCGCCTGCTCCATATGAGTTCTCGCCATTCTTTTTAATATATTGTGAGAAACTAGCCCACGTCTTAGGGCCAACCACACCATCCACTTTCAGATGGTTTTCTTTTTGATATTTCTTTACACCCGCTTCCGTTTTCGGCCCAAAAATCCCATCAACGTCAACCACTGCTGAATCAGTATAAAAACCCATGACATTGAGGATATACTGCATATTTCTGACTTCTACCCCATGAGTGTCCTTCCGCAAAATCGAGTTTTTATCCCAGCTTTGCGGGTGGTGGAATCCTCCAGCAGATGCTGAAGCGGTGGAAAAAGATATACCCAGGGCTATTGATAATACTACCAAACTAATAAGTAATTTCTTCATAGCGCCATCTCCCTCTTTTTTGTGCATTCAATTCACTTTACTAGTTCCCCTCAGATTTTATATTCCCCTTCCGACCAATGTCCTGTTTTTATTTTGAAGCTGTTAAACAAACTAAATCACCAGAAGGACCATAGAATATGGATAAGTTGTACGAATACTTAAAGCATTAAGTAGATCCAAACTCTAAACCCAAGGTTCTTTGATAGATAAAAGAGTATCCACCATTTGGATTCATTTATTATCCGTTCACGACTCATTTCCTTAGTTTCAGGTACACAATTCATTTACAGATAGAAGTTAAAAAAAGGGAGGTAATTCACACCAGTATGGAGAATATGTGAATAAAAGTCGTAATGGAGTGTGAAATATGAAAATAAAAGAGCTATTAGATGAACTATCCGTAACTGGAAATACAATAGCAAATATCGCACAGGACAAGGTAGGCATTGGAGAGAAACGATTAAAGAACGCGTTACACAATGCTGGATATGAATACAGGAACAAAAATCCGAAAGGCTGGTTTTATGCAAAAGAAGGGAGAGAACCCCTTTATCATTCAGTGTTTGAGTTCATTGAATCAAAAAATAGTTCACCTAATGTGAAACAAAGTTCACCCGACCTAAAAGATACTTCACCAAGAAGTTCACAACCTATCACACTCGATTTGAAGAGTGTAAGAAATGAAGGAGAAAAATATATTCACACCGTTTTCACACCGGAAGAAGTAACGATATTAAAGGAACTGATAAAGGCATATGTCCTTGATGACCAGCAAGATAGTCAAAGAGATGATCTTTATCAAAGGGTAGTCACTTTAGAAAAAGGCACCAAAGTAAGAAAAACGATTGTCATTAACGAAGAAGTTGGGGCATTGCTTGATAGGTTCGCAGATCAACAGAAGTTAAATAAGTCCGACATAATTGAACTTGCCATACTAGATTTAATTAACAAATACAAATAACTCCACGGCAAGTTCTACTTTATGGCTCCCAGCAAGCCCTATACTGTAATTTTGGGTTCCGGTGCAAACCCTCAAAATTTGTCAAAATGAACAAAAATTATACCGAACATTTCAGCTTTCAATACTCCTAGAGAGTAGTTACCCTTCACAAAAGTGGCTCTGTATGAGTCTTTTTGCATCAGACTGATCTAAACAAGGTAATATTCATTGAACACCAAAAATTTTGAAATAGTAGACGATCTGATATAGTTCCTGTGTACTTCTCAGAGTAGATTTTACATCATTCTTCTAATGCTTGAAATTATACGCCAAGTCTTAGCTAATTGTACTTACCCTTGCATGCCTATATATCATGGCAGTATCTCCACTTTTACACCTTATTTATGCCCCTAAATTACACAAAACCTAACCATTACTACACTATCAAAATGGGGTCAGTACTTTTAGGTTTTGGGTAAGGTTAGTTCAAAAAAAAAGAGACTGACTTTAAAAAGTCAGTCTAAGGTGACGTCAGGTGCTTCCCCACGTCTTATATATATTATGCAAATGTTTGGACACGCGATACTCAATCTTAAGTTATGACTAGTACATTTTTGTTCTTTGTCGAACACCTTATCTTTTATGCTAATATATAAACAACATAACTTCTTCTATACGTCTATCACTTGGTAAGGCTAGATATTGACAAGGTTTTGTTATATGTTATTAATATTATACATTTAACAGCAAGGTTATTTTACAATGTTTACCCATTCACCAATGCTGATATATTATGTTCTTTCACAGAAAAAAACTACTTTATATTGAAAGTTGATAAAGGGGGATGTCTAATGAATATAAATAGACTATTAAAACATCTTCTAAATGCTTTTTTCAATAGAGATTCCTAAAAATACTAATGAAGATGAAAATAAGATTGAAGAATTAGTTAAAGAATTGGAAAGTGAAGGAAAAATCAATTTAAGAGGATGTATTCAGAGAGAATGCTTGGTTTATTTACATGGAATGATTAGATATGCACCCGAATAATCGGGTGTTTTTTTATTAAGGGCATCGAATTTCTTTTAACCGCCACCTAGTTTCATAAAGAACTGAAAAGTAACAGATTTATTATCATCCCACGGCATGGAAATCAAAAAATTCTGATTAGCTTTCACTTGGTTCCATTCTTTTCCCTTCTCAGCGTTTATTTTTAGGAAAACTAATAATCATTTACCTTTGATAAAATTTCTAAAATTATCGTAATCAGTCTTAATGTAATGAAATACCTTTGCGTTGCCGTCATGATCTGGATGAGTTATTTTTAATAACCCTTTATATTCTGCTAACAATTCTTTGTTACTCGCCATTTTTGCAAGTCCTAATTTTTCACTATAATCATTTGAATGATTATTCGAGACGAAATTGTAATTGTCTCTTTTGTTTTCTTTTACTTTTATCAATTCATTACGCAATTCAATATTTTCTTTTAATAAATCCTTTGTTTCTTTTTGTAATTTACTTTTCTCATTCTTTAGTGTTACAACTTCCTTTTTACACTTATCTCTCTGCTGAATCAATATTTTTTTTGCAGACTCATGAAGTTCTTCAATTCCTTCTATATGCTTATCTTGTGCTTGTATTTTTAATTTTAATCGGTGAATAAGCTCTTCCTTATGTTGATCAATACGATCATTTATAGACAGCTTTGAAGCTGTGTCATTAATTATGTATCCAGTTTCCCTATTCCCGTTTCCCTCATATTTAATCTTACCTTCACGCAGCCAACGTCTAACAATTTGAATACTAATACTTTCTGTTATTCCTGCATCTTTTAAAAGATCAAATGCTTGATCAGTGTCATCAATTATGTATCCAGTTTTTCTATTCTTGTTTCCTCCCTCGTATTTAATCTTACCTTTACGCAGCCAATGTCTAACAGTTTGAATACTAATACTTTCTGTTACTCCTGCATCCTTTAACAGGTCAAAAGCTTGATCTGTGTTCATGATGTTCCCCCTTTCACTTTTATTACGCCATGTAATGTTACATTGAGTGATATTACCCTATTATAAGAAAAAATGAGTCGTTTTTTGTACTTCTTCGCAACGAATTAAAAATATTTTTTAAGCAATCAATTATATGAATGAGTTAATTCAAGACTTTCATTTTCACATTTTTAACGCCCCAATTTAAAGCATCCTGCTCATTAGGAATAAAGATATCTACTCTATTTCCTTTTATAGCACTGCCAGTATCTGCCGCTGTTGCGTAGCCATAGCCTTCCACATACACTTTTGATCCAAGTGGGATAATAGATGGGTCAACAGCTACTACTTTTGCATCCGGATTTGCTTTTAAGTCGATTCCAGTCGCTGTAGTGCCGCTACAGCCTTGACAATCAGCAGTATATGCAGTTGCTCTTACAGTAATCTCTTTTTCTATGCTTGATTGATTCGTAGATTCACTGTTAGATACTGTTTTTTCTTTTTCTTCTTTTTCTGCTTTTTCAGCTGGTGCTGCTGGTTTTACTTGCTCAGCTGGCACTGCTTGTACAGAATTCTGTTCAGGCTTTACGCTCGCTGCCTTTTCTTTGTTTGCCACAGGTTTAATAACTAGTTCCTGTTTCGGATGGATTGTATCTGAATTTAAACTGTTCCAAGATTTAAGGTCATTTACTGATACATGATTTTTGTCTGCAATAGCCCATAACGTGTCCCCGGACTTAACCATATAATGCTTTTCTTGAGAAATATGTATGGTTTTTCCTGCATAAATTGTGTCTGACGATAAATGGTTCCAAGACTTAATTTCTTCTATTGAAACTTTATATGTTTGAGATATCCCCCATAATGTGTCTCCATCTTTCACTTTGACATCTTCTGCTTGTACCGGAATAGTGAATGCACCGGATATTGCAGCCGCTGCTGCTAACGATAAGATTGATTTTTTCATATGTTGTTACCTCCTTGTAAGCTAGTTAAATAGCTAATTTTTTCAATAATAGCATAGTTATTTCCTATACAAAGAACAAACAGATAAAGAATAGATGACAGATATCACAGGAGGATAACGAAAAGATATCAATATTTAAAATAACGCTAGAATAATTAACCTTATATGTCCGTCATATCTAAATCACGACACCAATGGCCAGTTTGGTTAATTGCCACCTCAACTGGACCGTACCATTCAACAGGATATCTTCCAGAAACACAAGATATATGGTCCAACATTTTCATAGAATTACAATGGATTTTGTCGGACAAAAGGTGGTTCGAAAAGTCCTTATCATGAGTTATAAAAAGGAAGTGGATCTTAATTCAAGCACTAATCCTTTTAATATTCAACTATGCTGCCACGTTCAACAATAAAAAGCCGTCATATGACGGCTAAGATTCAAAATGACACCCTTTTAATTCTACTTTTTGACTGTACAAAATAAGTATACATTCGCATGGGATCACGTCACGAGATGAAATATTATCCCATGTGAATGTAACAAAGATAAATCACTACACGAAAAAAATGGTTCTAGTGAAAGTACTTCAAGAATTGCAAGCATATGTCTAACTCCTTTATTGCTGCATATGTAATTCACACTGCCCTTATCCAGAAAGTAGAAGATTGTAATTAATGGATAAGGCAAAAAAAGAAGATGATTCAGTTCATCTTCTTTTCTTTGTCTATTAATCGCTACCAGTCACAAATAAATCTTCTTTAAAATAGGCGAGGACCTTGCCAGCTTCCACTTGTTCCCCCTCAAGGACTTCCAATGATTCTACCTCACCGCTTACACCAATATCAATGATTTCCACACGTCCATCTGCCGTCTTAATATGGAACAATGGTTCCCATTCGTAGAATCCGGAATTTCTGGTTATTAAAACTCTTTCAACTTTACCATGACAAGGACTAAGAATCACATCAAAATACATATACACCATTCCTTCCTTTAGTATTCTTCAAAATGAAATTGGGATTGTAAGACTGACCTGAGAAAGTCTTGAAATTCAGGAATATCTTCTAGTTCAATGCCAAGCTTTGGAGCCCAGTACTGATCTAAATTAATATCATCGGCACACAATAGGATCATTCTCCCGTTTTGAAGGGAGGTGACCATTGCTTTACCGCAAAATTGAGCCGAGTAGGCAATAGTCACATCATATCTATAATTTTTTGACAATAAGCAATAATGATGTATAGCCTGGTTTTCTTTATTTTCGGAAATAATATCAAAATTCAACTGATTGCCTCCATTCTTGTAAAGCCTTAATTAGTTCAGAACCTGACCCACCCTCGGAGCCGGGATGCTTCAGCTATTTTACGAATCCCTTCTATATAAGCAGCAACTTTCATGTTCACGGAATATTTTTGAGAAGTATGATAGACATTCAAAAAGCTGTCTGTTATCTTTTCTTTTAATCGTTTATCTACAAGCTCTTCTGTCCAGTAATATCCTTGGTTGTTTTGGCACCATTCAAAATACGAGACAATCACTCCTCCTGAATTCGCCAAAATATCCGGGACTAGTAATATTCCTTTTTCATCGAGAACTTTGATTGTTTCCTTTGTTGTCGGTCCATTTGCTGCTTCAATTATGATTTCACATTGCAGTCGTTCGACATTATCTTTATTTATCACTCCGCTAATAGCTGCGGGAATTAGCACATCACACTCTTTTTCCAATAATTCTTGATTGGATAATGAACCATTAAATAAGTTCGTAACAACCCCATACGAGTCTCTGTTTTCCAAAAGGTAAGGTATATCTAAGCCGTTTGGGTCATATAAACCGCCAAGCTCATCCGCTATCCCGACAACCTTAGCTCCCAATTCATGCAAATACATTGCCAAATAACTGCCAACATTTCCGAATCCCTGAATAATTACACGCATACCCTGAATAGGCATTTTCTTTAAATCACTTACCATTTGAAGAGTATATAATACTCCCTTGGAAGTAGCTGTTTCTCTGCCCTTCGATCCTCCTAATGACAATGGCTTACCTGTAATAAAGCCGGGTGAATCAAATTCCCTGATGTGATCGTATTCATCTAGCATCCAGGCCATTATTTGAGAATTTGTATACATATCCGGTGCAGGAATATCCTTGGTCGGCCCTACTATTTGACTAACTGCTCTGACATACCCTCTGCTTAATCGTTCTAGTTCAGACAAGCTCATCTTTCTGGGATCACAGACTATGCCACCCTTTGCTCCTCCATATGGAAGATCTGTTATTCCGCATTTCAAACTCATCCAGCCCGCCAAAGCCTTTACTTCTCCAGGAGTGACATCCGGGTGAAAACGAATCCCCCCTTTCGTTGGACCGGTAGCATCATTATGTTGAGCCCGATATCCTTGAAACATCCTTGTCTCGCCATTATCCATTTGGATAGGAATGCAGACTTCTAAAAAACGCATTGGTGTTTTTAAAAAATCAAAAACCTGATCTGGATAGTCCAAAACATCAATTGCTTCTTTTAAGATATCCTGAAATTCTTGCAGAGAATTATCTTTTTGGCGTTTTTTAATTCCCTCAGTTTTAACAGCCATTTTAGCACCTCATTTTTTATTCGTATAAATGTATAAAGCAATTTCCGTGCCAGGCTTTATACATATTGCTGATTGGTAGTGTATCGCCATTTGCATTCATGGTTACACCTTTCATTCATCCAGAAATATGTATTAATTCATAAGCAATTCAAATTTGCATAATGTTAATTTATGATTAGGAAACAAACAAATAGAAAAAAACGCACTCTTTTTAGAATGCGTTTTTCCTTTCAAACTCTATACCTGAATTTCGTCAACTTGATATTGAGGTGGAGCTGTTCGGAATGCCTTTGTGATAAACAATAGATAACAAAAACCAATTATAAACCAGCCTAACCCCATTATTAGTGAGCTGATTTCAAGATTGATCCAGAGAATAGCAATTGATATAGCTCCGATTAAAGGCATAATTAAGTAATTGAAACATCCCTTTATAGTTCGATGCTTCTTTTCTCGGATGATAAAATGGCTGATCACTGACAAATTTACAAAGGTAAATGCCATTAATGCACCAAAGTTTATCAGTGATGCGGCAGTCACTAAATCAAAGAACAAGGCCGACAATGAAATGACTCCTACTATGACAACATTAATAGATGGCGTTTTCCACTTAGGGTGAATAAATCCAAACCATTTTTCCGGGAACACTTTATCACGGCCCATAACATATAAAAGGCGTGATACACTGGCATGTGATGCTAGTCCAGATGCTAGTGTATTAACGAATGTTGCACAAAGAAAAATAGATTGGAACAGCTTCCCACCTACATAAAGAGCGATTTCTGGTAAAGCAGCATCCGGTTCCTTAAAACGGGACATGTCCGGGAAAAAGAGCTGAATAAAGAATGAAGAGGTGATAAAAATAATCCCCCCCCAAAGGGCAGTTAAAAAGATCGCTTTCGGAATCGTTTTTTTCGGATTTGGTGTTTCTTCTGAAAGTGTTGTTACTGCATCAAACCCCAAAAAGGAAAAACAAAGAATGGTGGCTCCAGTTATTATAGACGAATTGTCCATTCCTCCATTTATGAAAGGCTGAATTGTAAACACTTGACCTGTACCTTCTCCATTATGCAAGCCTTTGACAACAAGAATGATGAACACCACCATGATGGCAATCTGAATTAAAACAAAAAGGGTATTAAAGTTAGCAAGTACATTAACACTCCGGAGATTGAGAATGGTGACAATCCCTACAAAAAATATTACCCATATCCATGTTGGAACTTCTGGAAATAATGCTGTGAGATAGATTTTGGTCAGCAATGCATTTACCATAGGTAAAAAAAGATAATCTAACAACGAAGACCAACCTACCAGGAATCCTAAATGTCGGTTAATTGCCTTTTGCGTATAAGTATAGGCAGAACCAGCTGTCGGGAAAACTTTTACAAGTTTCCCATAGCTTGCGGCTGTAAAAAGCATACCCACCAATGCAACGATATACGCTGTTGGGACGTGCCCCCCCGTAATTCCAGATACAATACCAAATGTATCAAATACGACCATGGGCGTCATATAAGCTAACCCCATCATAACAATTTGCCATAATTTTAGAGTTCTTTTCAGTTTAGCACCATTTTCCACCTATCATTCCTCCTTGTAATCGCTTTCATTTATTAGGATTAACACATCTTTAATAGATTTAAAGACCTCCCCATTTTACGAATTTTCAAATATATCTAAATGCAAATTCTGTGCCAAAATGATTACTGTTTACTTAAATACATGAATTTCGCAATAATAAGCTTTGAAATTATGCAATATTAGACAGGGCTTTTAATTGATTCACAAGAAAGAAGCAGTACATCTCTTTCAGATAAGCGATTCAATTTTTCATAGATTATGCGCTCCTTCATAACCCCTGCAAATAAAATCTAGTTAGAATATATAAAATATCACCTAATAGGGACTTGGCATGATAATTGCATTAATTTTCTTCTAATAAAAGTTTCTTCTAATAAAAGTAATAAGAAAATGGAGGAATACAAAAAATGAAATATCCGTTATCTCCTGACGTAAAACCAGAGTTTTGTACCACCGGATCATTTATGCGCTTACCTGCTTCAAGAGAAAACGCCAAATTGGCAGTATTAGGTATACCTTTTGATACAGCTGCTTCATTCAGGGTAGGAGCACGGTTTGCTCCACAGGCAATCCGCCAGGCATCTATGACCTTGTTTCCTTACCATCCGATACACAAGGTGTACCCATTTGACGATTGTAATGCCATTGATATTGGGGATATTTCAGTGATTCCCCATAATATACACCGAAGCTATGAGTTAATTGAAAGTGCCATGACAGACTTAATGAAAGAAGGAATCATTCCAATAGGTATTGGCGGGGATCATTCTGTAACATTGGCAAACCTGCGAGCTGCCGCAAAAGTACATGGACCTGTTGCAATGCTCCATTTTGATTCACATACTGATACCTGGGATACCTATTATGAAGAGAAATATTGGCATGGTTCCCCTTTTATCCGTGCATATGAGGAAGGTTTGCTCCAAACGGATAAAGTTTTTCAAATTGGAATTAGAGGGACGCTCAATCATCCAGGAGATATAGATTCTAGCACGGATCTAGGCTACAACGTGATAACTACGCCTGAGCTGAAGGAAAGAGGAATCGAGGATGTCTTGAAGGAAGTTAAGAAGACCATTGGAGATACACCATGTTTCTTGAGCTTTGATATTGATTTTGTTGATCCATCCTGTGCCCCTGGTACTGGCACCCTAGAGGTCGGCGGTCTAAACAGCTTTGAAACCCTAGAGATGATTCGTTCTCTGAAGGGATTTAACTTTATTGGATTCGACCTGGTGGAAGTCCTCCCCCCCTATGATCCAACACAAATCACATCACTATTGGCAGCCACTATCATTCATGACTTTGCTAGTTTAGTAGCCTTAAAAATAAAAGACGAACAAGAAAAAACAATCCAAAATAATTTATAATATTGTTATTAGAAATTTGTGACATTAACATATAGAAGCAGGAACCTTAACTATGTTCCGCTTCTTTTTTTATCAGCTAGCGAGAAGGCCCTCATTTTCAAAACGAAACAATGCGTGAGCGAGTGCAGGTTTAGTTGGGAATGAATCTCTAGATTGATATAGATTCCACTGAAAATAGAAGCTTTTTAACTAACAAAAAAAACAGCACATTGGACAGGTTTTTATGCCAGAAATTCAATCCAGATTTATATAGGGAAGGCGCAGGCTAAGCAATAAAAATTAAAAAAGTTAGGAGAATTTAGCATGAAAATACCCGTTGAAAATATAGTAGAGTTAACTGTAGAACATCAATTCTTACAGGCTTATCCTATAATGAGTCAGTTACATACTAATTTGACTTTAGAGGAATATCTAGAATTATTAAATGATATGCGTAAAGAGGGTAATCAGTTATTTGCTTTATATCATGATACAAGCATCGTAGCTTTAGCAGGTATTAGTTGGCGTGAAGATTCATATAATGAACGCTATTTGTTTGTACAAGATTTGGTTACTGATGTAAATCATCGTCCTAGTGGCCTTGGATATAGCCTGCTCAGTTATATACATAATTGGGCAAAAGAACAGGGTGCTGAATATATTACATTGGAATCTTGATTTCAACGCCTTGATACCCATCAATAAATTCAAAAAAATTCGGCTATACTATATTTTGTTTTCACTTCAAGTACAATTTTCAAGAGGGGGCCTATACCTATAAAGTATAGCCCTTTTTTGTACCTAAAATATCCTACCCATGAAAGTTTGAAGTTTTGAATAAGGGTTATGAATGTAGCTTTTTAATAATGTTTGCAACTTTATAAAAAAGTTGAACCGTTATTAATAAAGTTTGCTCAAAATGAATGCTTTGATTTTCAAAATAGATTTTTTTGTTAGCCGTAAAATGCTGATTCACACGATATGTTTGATCAAACATAGTTTCACTTTATAACAATAATTATACGCAGATGTAATGGAAAAGAGTTTTGTTGTTGAAGTATCTCCATAGGTATTAATAAAAATGCGTTTTTACACAATATTATTTATTCTCCCGACTACTTTTTTGACGAGTTTCTTCTTTTCAGTTGTTCTCGCTGAATAGAATCATGTTTAGAAAGCATCCTTTTCACCTCAAGTTTTAATACTTCCATTTTAAAACAAAAAAGACTGTAGGCAAAAGAGGTTCTATCTAAATGTTAAAACAAAGTTGATTGGAACGGAAGGTACGAGACTCCTGCGGGAAAAGCGCGTCTAGGGGAGACCCCCCGCAGGCGCAAGCCGAGGAGGCTCCCGGACCGCCCGCGGAAAGCGAGTGCCCTACGTTCCAATCAACGGTCAAATTTTAAAAACCTAAAAAAACTGTAGACAAACTCAATTATTATCGAGTTTGTCTACAGTTTGAGAGTAACCATTTAGGTTACTCTTTCTAAGCTTAATTGCTATTATCTTTATCGGGTCGTTCAAAGAAGACCCTTTTTATTGCTGTGTTTCTGGCTCCTAGACTAAAATGTCAAGATAGTAAACATAGTTACCGATTGCTACATCAAAGAGTTTAATGCTGACATATTTAAATAAGATTGGCCAAGAATTATCACCCTTTATTTCTTCTTTCCGCTTGGAATATCTGAAAGTAAAATTTCCCGTTCCTCGCTTATTCAATGATTCGCAACCGGATCTATTATATCACCACTAAATTCCTTCCCTTGCTCAGAATCAATATAATAGTGTTCTGCTTTGTGAAAAAGAGCTTCTGGAAATTCCCTCATATTGCTTTTATAAGAGCCCACACTATTAGCTAATTTATGATAATACAGCTCTCCGACGTTTGGCAGCACTGGAGTTAGAAAGGTAGTAGCAGTAAAAATGCATATTTACTATGAAAAGCACACAATTAGAATTATTTTTAAAGATTTAAAGATCATCTAAATCATCTTCATCTATTCTTGGAAGTTCTGGTTCGATACCTTGGAAAATCATTTTCAATTCACTTTCTAATGAATCTAAGTGTTCTGTCATGATTTTCTCTGCATATTCAACATCTTGATCTTTAATTGCTTTAAAGATTGAAAAATGTTGGGCATAAATTGCCTTATCCATTCCACTGTATTGTCCTAGTTTTTCTCTTGTGATAGATAAGACCTCTATAAATAAATCGGATGCCGCTTCCATCATTATTGAGAGAACCTTATTTTGACTGGATTTTACTATATAAGAATGAAATTTATGATCTGCAGCTACACTCTTCTGAAAATCATTTTCAATGAATGCCTTTTTCATTTCTTCTAATATTGCAGATATGATCGCCAGGTCATTACTTGTTCTCCGGATTGATGCTAATTTTATTGCTTGAACCTCAATGATTTTCCTAGTTTCTAATAAATCAAATATAGTAACACTATCCAGAGCCATTGTATAGGATAGGGTATGATATATCCCTTTCAACTCAGGTTCCTTAATAAAGGTACCACCAGCCTTCACTTCAACCATACCAAGCATTTCTAATGACTTTAAAGCTTCTCTTATTACTGTCCGGCTAACCTTTAACTGTGTAGACAATTCACGTTCAGATAGCAATCTATCTCCTGGTGATAACCCACCTTCAAGAATTAAGTGTCTAATTTCCTCCATTATTTTTACGTACGACTTTACTGAAGACTCTTTACTTAGTTTAATTTTCAGTACCCCCCTTTTACTCTCTTAATAAAATATATTTCTATAGTTTTTAGCTCATAAGCAAATGCAACTTTTGGTCAGACCAGGTAGTTATTCCCAATTATTATACGAGACTTCTAGTGGTAATTCAAAGTATTTTATATTATTCAAACTATTTCTAGATTTTTTTATGAAATAACTTTTATATTATATTTGCCTGTTTCCCTGTATCAATATAACTAATACTCCTATTATTGAGATGACCAACCCCAAAACTATTGAGATAACTTTTCTTTATGTTAGAATGTGATACTTGTAAGGAATATAGAGTTTGAATCTACCTAATACTGGCAAACTATTTTTGGGCAGGTAATTTTATTTCTGGAACCTATATCTTTTCGTAGATGTCACCAACCTGGACCACTTTCGCACGTTGGTTGTTTACATTGGTTTTATTATTAATAATTGCTTATTTTACCAAAAAGCCTAAGTGGGAGGGTTATAACGTACCCCTTTTAACAGATCTTGAGCATAACGGTAACGAATGCTGCTTTAGTTAGTGCTTTACAACCAGGATTACCCCTCTTTTAGGGAGTATCTTTCCCAATCAAATTTTTTATATAAAAAGGAGTCATCCTAAACTTATAAAATAGCTTTGTATGGGGCTACTATGTTAAGAAGACTCCTAATTTTTTTGAATAATGATAAAGTGTTATCTATCTTTATAAAAAAAGAGAAAGCAGACTTCTTTAATAGTCTGCCAATGTAACTTCATTTTTCATTTTTTACTTTCAGAAATTTTTTTTAAGTTACGTTTTCTTTTAATAGTTTGATACATCCTCTTTTTCATCCATTTTGCTCGCTTCATCTTGGCTCGCTTCTTCTAAGCTAAGGTTCTTTGTTTCAGGTGCCATAAAGACGGATACTAGTAATCCTATAACGTTCAATCCTGCTGCTATTAGCATCGTGGGTCCAACTCCAAATGTTGCTAAAGCAATTGGTAAACCGAATGTTCCGACTGAGGCACCGATTCTAGTTACTGTTGTAGCAAAGCCAACTGCAGTTCCTCTAATTTCTGTCGGGAATAGTTCATTTGGATAAGCCCATTCAAGAATAGCAGGAGCTCCTGCGAAAAATGCATACATAAAGAACAAACTAACGATGATCCAACTGCTTGCTTCAGGTGCTAACCCCAGACCTAGCAGGGCGATTGTGGTAAAAAAGAATCCCCCGATACAGAGAGATCTCCGTCCAATGCGATCAATAAAGAACATAGAGACCGTACATCCAATTAAAAACATGAATGAAATTAATGCCGATCCAATATGGGACAAATCCCCCCTATTTAAATTAAAGGTTTCTAACAAAGTTGGTGCAAATGTATAAATTGCGAACATCGGGATTAATTGAAAATTCCAGAATAACATGACAAAAATCGTTCGTTTTCGATAGGCGGGCGAAAAGAGTTTCATGAGACTTGGTTTTTGAACTGGTCCTGAAGGAATATCTTCTAGTGTCGTGGATTCCCCATAGATATTTTTCATGATTCGTAATGCCTTTTCTTTCTGTCCTTTGCTTAAAAGCCATCTTGGTGATTCAGGAGTATTTAAACGCATTAATATAACAATTAATGTAGGTATAGCACTTGATCCTAACATCCATTTCCAAGCATCTGGTCCTAAGTTTAATAAAAAGTAGCCTACAAAGTAAGCGACAGTTGCGCCCAAATACCAAGATATAGTAAGGAATCCGATCATTTTTCCTCGATATTTTTTAGGTGCAAATTCCGTTAACAACGAGGTGGCAATTGGATAATCAGCCCCTATGGCTATACCTAACAACACTCGGATAATAAATAGCTGTTCGACATTTGTTGCAAATATTTGAAGTATGGATAGAACAAGAAATGCTATTAGATCCAAACGATACATACTTTCTCGGCCAACCCTATCCGCTAGATAACCGAATATTATTCCACCAATGAATATTCCAATTAAAGCAGAAGAACCCAGTAGCCCGTTCCATAAACCGTTGATTTCAAATGATTGATTTAATGGGATTAAAGCCATTGCAACGATGCTAAGTATATAACCATCAAGAAAAGGACCACCTGCTGTAAATATTGTTAATTTCATGTGGAATTTCGTTAATGGTGAATCATCAACAATATTACGCGCTTTGGTTGACATTACTATTTCCCCCTTTGATTAAAAGGTTTCTTTTTTTTCTTCATAATAATTTGCGCTTCATTTCTTTTTTGTTCCCGCTTTTCAAAGATCTGTCTGGATGAAAGGTGGGTAAAATGAATTTTGCAAATAGTCCAAAAATGATAACATTCTCAATAGCTTGTATGATTAAGAAATACATTATGAAGAACTAAGAAGGAAAAGTAATGATTTACTGGATTAAGGATTTTCGTTATTAAATTGACAAACAAAATCGCATTTTTAACGAAAATCCATAAAATATCAACGAATTATTGGTAAAATACTAAGCTGAGCCCCCACAAATAATTATTACCAATGATATTGAACCAAAGCAATCGATTTTCAGGACATCAAATTAAATACGTTGTCTGCCGGTAAATCATTTTTACTAATGTCGTATTTTATATTTACAAAGTATGTTCAACCTTATTCGAGTATACTTCCATACCTCTTAACGCTAATTCTTTAAAGAATGCAGCGGTTTCAATACATTTTTCCGGAGGATATACACCTTTTCGTTTAACTTGGCCCTTTGCAAGCATTTGAGCCACAATGGAAGGAGGTACAGATGTTTTCAATGCTCCAGCAGGAATATTCCATTTCTTTTTACTCCCAACATAAACCTCAACTACAACTTTCTCTTTCCGACCATTTTTTTCACCTGTTACGTCAACACGAGTTACACTATACTGATCTTTATCCACTTTTGGTTGTATAAGTTGATTAGCAACAGTTAGTAATGCTTGCCTTGGAGATACCTCAACCCCACCCATATTAATAGGTTCCTTACTACCAAACCCAAGTTGAACTAAAAACTCCACTTTCTCATGGAACTCCTTTGGAAGAGCAATGCTGAAGGTAGTATTTTTACAACCCTGGTCTTTAAATGAATCATAGAGTGTAACGGGTTCTGGATGAATTGTATATACAGGATTTGCAAGGCCAATCGGTTCCTTAAATTCAACAGGTCTAGAAATAAGTGGATCAATTTTCGTTATTTCACCATCTTTTACAACTACTGGATTTAAAGTATACTCGTCGATAATAGTATCTAGCATATATGGTGTAACTAACGGAGAAGAGTATTCTGTAAAATCCTTCATGGCAATTGTAATATCAATATCAGATACTGTATCTAACTGTTCTACCCCAGCTAATGCCATCATATTTGAAATTCCAGGGCCACTTCCCATTCCAAGGACGGCTGTGATCCCGTTTGCCTCAAATTCTTCTGTCAATTCTAGTTGTTCTGCAGTTTCTTTTGGCCAAGCACCAAGGTCTACATAATTAACTCCCGCCTTTAATGCTGCCCTGGTTACATTTGGACATAGAAAAGCTGGACCGCTATTGATAATAACATCAAAATCTTTAATGACATTGGCAGTTTCTTCTTCGTTAAGAACATTAATCTGCTTGGCTGTTAAACGTGGATCTCCGATTTGCTTAGCTCTTTCTTCTGCTTTTTCTATTAAAATGTCAGCAACCATAACCTCTATAACTTCATCATTTTCTAACAAATCATAAATTGTCCCTAATGCTTGGATTCCTGCTCCACCAATAACTATAATTTTCATCTTAATTCCCCTCTCTTAATAAATTAAATAACAACATTTTGATTGATTCCATTAAAAAATTGAACTAGATTATTTATTGCTATAATAAAAATTTCTTTTGAAGCCTCGGGTGTATTAAATGCAATATGCGGACTAAGAACTACATTTGAAGTTGATAGCAGCGGGTTATTTTCCAAAATAGGCTCTTCATCAAAAACATCAATACCAGCGCCTGCAATTCGTGATGAAGAAAGAAATTCAACTAATGAAATTGTATCGATTAATTCTGCTCTTGATGTGTTAATTAGATATGACTCTCGTTTCATCAGTGAAAGTTCCCTTTCGCCTAATAGTTTCCTCGTTTGTTCCGTTAACGGCAGATGAAGTGAAACAAAATCTGATTGTTCTAGAAGCTTTTCTAAGCTAGTAAATGTTACACCTAATTTTAGGGCTCGTTCTTTATTTGGGTTAAAAGTCCAACAAATGACATTCATGCCAAGTACCTTACATAGTTCAGCCATTCTCTGCCCTATTCCACCCAATCCAATCAAACCGATTGTTTTTCCCTTTATCTCCATGATCATATTGGACTGATCCCAAATCCCTCTTGTTACATTTTTGTGGTTCTGGTTAATATTTTTTGCTAGCGAAAACATTAATGCTAATGCATGTTCTGCAACTGAATTATCTGCATATCCAGGGGTATTTGTAACTGTAATACCTCGAGACGCTGCAAATTTCAAATCAATGAAATTAGAAGCACCAATCCCGGTAAATGAAATGATTTTCAATTTAGGGCATTTAGCAATAACCTCATTCGGTATTGACCATCCTAGAAGTATCCCATCGGCATCCTTTACCCTGTTAACAAACTCTTCTTGAGTTTCTGGTCTTCCTTCATAAACACGAATTTCGGCAAACTGTTGTAATGGATCGAGAAGTTCATCCGTTAGTAACTTTTTAAATTGCGGATCTGCATCTGGATATACTATTAACACCTTTATCACCCCCTTACCAACTTCTCTACTAATTTAGGAAACTTTTATTAACAGATATGACTGAAATGACAGTCTTTAAGTACTATGTTTTCAGGCATTCTTTTTAGATATAGTACAATATCCATTTCTTCTTTTTTTACCGTAGGTTAGATATCAACTCCACTCAAGGTGAAAATCTAAATTGAATCCGTTTACATTAATCCGTAATTTCACTGCTATGTTGGTCTGACCATGGAATACCGTAATTATATAACAGAAAATTACATTAGTCAAAATATTTTAAATATTTAATTAACCAATATAATTAACATAAAATTTGCCTTTGGACTACCCTCTAGTTATTAATATAGGGAACGCATATTTGATAATAAAACGAGAAGTCGCTGGGTCTGCATCGTGAAGATACCTCGAAGAAGATGGAGATCTGTATCCCCTACGATATTGCGTGTATTTTTCAGGAGATGTGTGGGGAGTAATAAAAAAAAATTTATCAAATGGTGAAAGGTTATTAATCCTCAAGGATTCATATATTAATCTGATGATTCGGTTTATTTCCAAATTTAACGACTTGTTAACATATGGTGTATTATCAATTGGTTGAATCTACATTATAGGTGGATGGAACTTAGATTTCACGCACTTTACTATGAGCATCGACAGAATCATCTAGATTATACACCAAGTTTTCGTGGAAGAAATGTTTCCTTTCATATAAAAAATTTTTTGAGAAAATGAACTACATATTTTTTTTTGTAACTACTTATATAGTCAGGCTATGTTTATAAATCAGAACTTGACAAAGCTAATAATGTATTACCCTTTTTGTTGAAAATGCATCTGTAAAGGTGAGAACAGATACTCTTTTTTTGACGAGTTTCTTCTATTGCTGTTAAAAAACGCCTTACAATTTCCGTACAATAAATGTATCTCCAAGTAATTCCCAATTCTGAGGAAAAGGATAACCAAGCACCCAATAACTGAGGCCCCTTGCCCTGTAACTCTTCACCAGGTCAAATTTAGCTTTAGCACTACGTGCGTCCTCAAACCAGACTTCATGTGTGCGTCCTTGACTGTCTTTGTATCTATTAATACGGTGATTGGACTGTCTCGTCATATTTTATTTCTACATTCATATGTCATCAGTACAACGAAATCCAACAGCCGTCCGTGAACTGGATAATCATGTGCTTCAACTAATAATCCCTTTTGATTGGCACTCGTTTTTGGGGCAAGGGAGGAGGACACAAAGTAGCCTTCAGGACGCAATCGCTCCACTGCTCTTTGGAGAAAACGATTGTAGTAATCGCGATCCTCTGGTGCTACACTTTCAAAATCGATATTCAACCCACGGTAACCTTTATTTTTCATCGTATTTATGACGTTGGTCAATAATTTTTCCACTAAACTTAAATCAGAGAGTATCGTATGTGCAAGGTTTGTTCCCGCTTCAGTGGCGGAAAAATTCGTTATGCACATCATGGGTACAACCCCAGCTGACTGCGCCGCTTTTATGGTCGGGTTGTCATCAATAACTTCTAAACTCCCATCTTGCCTCATTCTATAACCAAATGGACTTACGTAGGTCAAATCGTAGGCTACTTCACGTACCTGCTCCGCACCACTTTGCCCATAAACGTTTGTAAAACCATTCACATCAATCGTGGGTTTCGGTTTCTGGGGAATCTTTAATATCTGTCCGGGATAAATACTAATAGGGTCTGTAATTCGATTTGTCTGCATAATGGCTTGAACTTTCGTTCCATAACGTCTTGCTATTTCATAAAGGGTATCTCGGTCTCTTACTGTATGATAAATGACCGGAATGATAAGTCTTTGTCCTGGATAGATATAAGAAGGATTTGTGATGCGATTCGCTTGCATGATTTCCTGCACTGTTGTTCCAAAATGATTCACGATTTTTTCAAGAGTATCCCCTGGTTGAACTCTGTACTGAAGATAAGGTTCAGGAATCAAAAGTGCTAGACCAGTCACTAACTTTCCGGGATTTTCAAGACCATTGATCCTAACAATTCGGTTGGTGCTGACACCATATTGCTGGGAAATCTTCCACAAGGAATCTCCCTGTTTCACCACATGGATTTTCACATGCACTGCCCCGCTTTCCTTCATATATTTCATTCATTTTATTCCACGTAAAGACCTTATATGCTTCATGATGGTTTCGGTATTCCATAATTATCAGTTTATCGCTCTTCTAGCTTTTAATTTTCCCCACAAAGGTGAGCCCTTAATGTACACCATTACTCCTTCGCATTCCAAACGTATATTCGCTAACAGTTTATTTATATTCTTATTAAAACAAGGGAAGATTTCAGTTGAAGTAGATTTATTTTTTATCTATACTTGTTAAATATGTATTTATAGCAATTTGGGAAGTTCGTTTTCCTGCTTAGGCTTTTACTGAGCTTGCTATTGGCCCCATTTTTCCTATAATCGGTTTCTAGCTTATTGTTATTTAAAGAACAACCAAGAAACCGGTTACATTTTTTATCCTAGATCCTTGCTCCGGTAATTCAGTCATTTTACCAAATGGAGAACATTAACTTTGAAGGGCGAAACGTTCAGGGCTCCCAACACTTCATCTCCCTGACTCTCGTCCTTCATATTTATTACTACATTCTATTGTTGGGTTATATGCAGAATAGGCATCCAATGGTTGCCATCAATGAAAAAATACGAAAAAACCCTTTTTTCTACTATAAAGGGCTTTTCTTGTTCAATAAATTGTACTTTTTCGGATAAGGTAAAATAATAATCTCCTTAAATTTTCTGTGCTATGGAATCTATTACATTAAATACAAAAGTAAACCGCATGTTGGGTTCAATAGCTATAGCTAGTTCTACTCAAAAGAATCCAAATCGTTACACTAAACTATGCTTTTCTATATCATTTATAGGCTGATAGTCTTTTACCCTTAACCTTTTATCTGCATAGGCAAGATTTTTCAAACATTCTATTCGAACTTTTTCGTCACATACAAAGTCGAATAAAATTTCATTTTCTAATCTTGAATATATTAATGAGATTTCATCTTCTTTAGTCCATTTTCCCATTTGACAAATTTCTAAGTGTCTTAGCATTTCTTGTTCAAAGTATTCTACCGTACCAAACAATACAGTCATTTTAAATTCTCCCCCTTCCTTATCCATGATTCTCCTTCTTATCTTTGTTTTCTTTATCATTTTTTCCCTTTTTTTCTTTCTTATCTTTGTTTTCTTTATTTTTGTTTTTTATTTCTTTTAAATTTTTTTTATGTTCATGTCTTTTGTTCTCTTCACTTTTTGGTACTTTGATTCCACTTTGGTTTTCATTATCTTGTTTTCTCTTTTCTTGTTTTCTCTTTTCTTGTTTTCTCTTTTCTTCTTTAGCCTTTTCTTTCTTCTCTAATTGTTTTATATAGTTGCCTCCAAGTAATGATAGGTCAAACCCTTTAGGCGGGACCTCATTGCCAGATTTCAATAAAATCTCTTTAAAAATAACAGTAGCAGTTCCACTACTGGACGATGAAAGATAATGGCTTTGATCTGTTTTGTCGTATCCTAACCAAATGGCTCCTACAACTTGCGGAGTATACCCTACAAACCAATGATCCTTCGCTCCATTTTGCGAAGAAAATGGCAGTTGTGTTGTTCCTGTTTTACCGGCAATTTCTCTACCTTCGATCTGAGCCTTTACCCCTGTTCCTTCGTTTACAACACCTTTCAGCATAAAAGTGATTTTTTGGGCAACAGATGGTTCTGTTACTCGACTTTCTTTTTTATTCCACTTTTCGAGTGTTACGCCACTGGCGTTCTCGATGCGTTGAATAGCATGAGCTTCTACCATAATTCCATTGTTAGGGAAAGCGGAAAAGGCTTGTGCCATTTGCAATGGAGAAGTTCCTTTGTTCATACCCCCTAATGCTAGACCGGGAATATAGTCTTTTTGTTCCAATGTGACTCCAAAACGTTCCACTGCCTTGCCCCCGTGCTCTAGTCCCATCTTTTGTAACAACCAGACAGCCGATACATTATAGGAATGAATCACGGCATCATACATAGAAACGCTACCGCGAAATTGATTGTCATAATTCTGAGGTTGATATCCATCAATATTAAGGGGGCTATCTTGTAACATATCAAAGATATCATAGCCTTGTTCCAACGCAGGGGTGTATACTGACAATGGCTTCATTATTGACCCTGGTTGTCGTTTTAATTGGGTAGCACGATTAAACTGGCGGAAGCTATGCTCTCCTCTCCCACCAATAAGGGCACTGATTCCTCCTGTCGATGGGTTGATGAAGATTGCCCCACTTTGAATCAATTGAACTGGCTGGCTTTTTGGAAACATATTTTCACTTTTATATACCTCTTCAACAGCATCCTGCATCGTAGGATTTAATTCTGTATAAATACGGAGACCACCTGAAAGCACTTCGTTTTGTGTGAGATGATACTTATTTATTGCCTCATCAATAATGTTATCTACATAATGAGGATATTTCCCTTTATAGTCTTCAGTTTGCTTTCCTTTCAACACTATCGTTTGTTGCTTTGCTTTCTCTAAATCACTTTGACTAATATAGCCTTCATTCTTCATAAGTGACAATACAATATTTCTACGCTGAATTGCCATGTCGTAATTCTTAAATGGAGACAGGATAGAAGGTGCTTTAATAAGGCCTGCTAGCATTGCGGACTCACTTAATGTTAATTTGTTAACGTCTTTTCCAAAGTATACTTGAGCAGCACGCTGAATTCCCCAAGCACCTTCCCCAAAATAGATTTGATTTAAATATCGTTCCATAATCTTATCTTTAGAGTATGTACGTTCAATTTTTTTAGTAAAAATGAGCTCTTTGAACTTCCTGGTATATGTACGTTCCTGGGTAAGAAATACATTTTTAGCTAACTGTTGTGTTATTGTACTTCCCCCCGCTACTAATCCCCCACTAAATAGATTCTTAACCATCGCTCTAGCAATACCTACATAATTAATACCATGGTGATCGTTAAAACGCTGGTCCTCAGTTGAAATGACTGCATTGGTCAAATCGCTAGGAATTTGTTTAATACTAACTCCCTCAATATTTGAAGTTGAAATCTTACTAGCAACGCTTCCCGCTTGGTCGTAGATAATAGTCGGTTGTGGTACAGGATTCTCTAATTTACTTACATCGGTGTTCCAAATAAACACATTAAGAATAATTAAAAAACAAATAGTAAATGCAATTACTATGGCCATTATCTTTAATAGAAACTTTTTGGAATACCTCCAATTCCACATCTTTCTTAATGAAAATTTTCGTTGTTGTTGTCTCTTTTACATTCTCCCCATGCTTATGTATCCGCCCTTAAGTAAAATCAATATAAAAGAATAATATAATCGTTCAGGAAAGTGCAGTTAAATCCCATCCAAAAAGTAAAAAATATAGGTAATGGTCATGTCATATCATTCTTAAAATCTTGAATAACATCTTAATCAAAAATTCGTACATAATTCGTATATAAGCAGCCTTAAATATATTCTTACCCTTGTCGTTATTCAGATTTAAAAACGTACAGTTTTCAATCGTTTTTAGCACCTAAGTAAAACGTCTTCTGATTTTACATCCTAATATTGTGTTACTTTCTCCCATTTCACTTCAGTGTCAAGTGTAAACAAACACTATATTCTTTCAATAAATCAATTACTACTTTCTTTTCCTATAATCAAATTATTTCAGAATATTTATAAAAACCATTATAGATAGTCAAAATACATTTGTTTCAGTATTTTATATAAACCAAATTCAAAAAAATTATTTTATTATACTATATACAGATTTCCACCCTTATAAAGTTCGAAAGACTCTACTGTTTTGTTGGTGTAAAGACATTATTTTTTTAAAAATTGGATTTGAGTCAATATTCAAAAGGGAACTTATACATTTAATTACAGAACATTATATGTATACCAATCCAACTATTAAAGAGAACCAAGTACGACACAAGTAAAAGAGCGATACCAATAACCAATAATCCGTAATCCACCCTCATCGCTATATTAATTTTATTAACTCTTTCCAACATGGATGAAAAAGAAAGGTATTCTGACATTAAATCTGAAAAGAAAAATAGGAATAATGGTCACTATTGGAAAAAACTATTAGATGGCATTAAGGACATTTCATATACCCCATTATTAAAAAGCTCAGTTTTCCTATCCTCTATAGCGTTTTTTATCATTTTCCTGTACGATGGACTATTCATATTTATTGCCCAAAACCTTGGCTTCACACGCAAGGGAACTTTGGGTTACTGATAAGTGCTGTAGGTCTAGGAAGCGTGGCAGGCTCACTTTTAATGGGCAACTGGACTCATTGGAAAAGAAAACCTATTCATTTTATGTCAAGTGCATTACTTTTTAGCGGTTCATTAATCATTGTAATGGGACCTGATAGTATGGAGATTGTAATTCTTCCTGCATTAGCCTGGGTGATTGGAGCATTTTTCCTTGGTTTCATGGGCTCCGGTGAGTCGGTCCCTTATGGATTTATCTTGTAATCGGAGAAACCCAAGCAAATGATGGGCAGAGTATCTGCTGCGACCACATCATTACAAACCTTTTCTATGCTTATTGCACCTGCTGTGGGATCCCTTCTTGCCAAATGGCTTGGAGTTTCTTTCGTCTTGATGAGCAGGTGGGGCAACCTGCTTATTGGGTGCAATTGTCCTCATCTTTATTGTGAGAAGAATAAACGTTCAAAAAGATATTCAGGAAAAACAATTCCAAACTTAAAAAGTTACATGATGATACAATTTATTTTGGAACATGAACGTTGAAGTTGGGATGAGGTTTTTAGCAACCGTAATCTATTGGTCATAAAAAATAAAGCAAGATGAAATAAGTATGATTCTGGAACTCTATCAGATTGTATTCAACAATTGGGCGCGATTCTTGAATAAGGTTCGATTTTCTTATAGAACTAACGGGTGCGTTAGTTGTGCGAAATGTTTCTAACTTAAATTGAGAATGGTCACATTACTCAGGTAAAGGTTAGACAGTTCCTTACGGAACTGAAGGGTTATATCG